>NZ_CP012328.1:315343-630687 GCF_001262715.1 Spiroplasma turonicum | reverse complement strand
GTGATAGAGGAATAATTAATGGTAAAAAATCAATTAAAACAGTCACAAGTCATGGACTTAATTACTTAAATGAATATGATTTTACAAGAGTTTTTATAGGTAACTGAACTAGTGATATATTAAACCCAAAAGATGAAGCACCAGAAGATATAACACCAAATGAACCTAATTATGGTGGTGATGATGGCGATTATGGAGATCCAATAACACCAGAACCTACTAGTTATTCTAGTTGAGAAAAAGCAAACCCAAATAGAAAAACAAATATTACTGAAAAATATAGTCCTAATGAAAAAACATATTTTTCACCATATTTTGATACAGGTCTTTATTCAGGTAACAAACTAGAAGATGTTTACAAAAAAACAACAAGTGACCCAGGTGATGGAGTTAAAAAATTAAACAATTTAACACTTGCATTTATTACTCAAGCACAATCAACAACTGATAAACTTGATTTGACTTTTGCTGGTCAAAAAAGAGGTGATAGTTATGATTGATGATCTAATGATAAATTTTATAAAGAAACTTTATCTTATTTAATTAGTAATAATTCATTTGAAAATATAAAAATGTCTTATGGTGGATTTAATACAGGTGAAAACATTGAAAAAAATCCATGAAATGTTGCTTTAAGATTAAATAATTATAATATCAATAATTCTATTGAACCACTTAAAAATGCTTTTATTAATTTTAATCAAGAATGAACAAACCTCGCTTCAAAGAATAGTGGTAAGTCATTAAAAATGCCTAAAAATATTGATTTTGATATTGAAGGTAAATCAATTGACGATAAAAATGCGAATATTTTATTAGCAAAAACAGTTGCAAAAATGAAGAAGGAAGACTCATCTTGAAACTTTTCATTAACTTTACCAGTTTTACCTTCTGGATTAACAAGTAGCGGTGCAGCTGTTATGGATTTATTTATTCAAGAATATAAAAATTTAAATATAAGTTACTCTAATCTACCTGTTATTAATCTAATGTTAATGGATTATGGAAATCCAATTTATAGAAAAGCCATTAAAGATGGTAAAACAAATTTTGATTTATCAATTGAAGCAATTAATAACACATCAAAAAGATTATCAACTTCAATTCAAAATATTTATAATTATAGCGTTGATTACAATAATCTATATTACTTAATTGGTGCAACACCAATGATTGGTATTAATGATACTGCAGCTGGTATATTTACTTTAGAAGATGCAAAAGAATTATATAATTGATCTCAAAAGAATAATTTAGCATATACTTCTATGTGATCATTAAATGATGATAAACGTAGAGATAATAATAATGATGCTAAATCTGTTACTTCACACGGTTTGACCTATTTAAATGATTGTGATTTTACAAAAGTATTTATAGGAAATTGAGACAATCAAGTTAAAAAACCTAACACTTCATTATAAAAAAAATAGTGATATTCACTATTTTTTTAATTCGTATAATTTATATTACAATATATATTTTTTTTAAGTATAATATAAAAACATAATTATAAATTAGGAGTATTTTAGTGAATTTATCAAATGAGCAAAAAATTATTATTAATAACATTATAGAAAACAATATTATTGTTGAAGCAGTTGCTGGTAGTGGGAAAACTACAACAGCTTTAGAAATGGCTAAAAAATATAAAAATAAAAATTTTTTATTAATAACTTATAATAAGGGTCTAAAAGATGATACAAGAAACAAAGTTAAATTATTAGATATTTATAATATTGAAATTGAGAATTATCATTCATTAACAATTAATTATTATGGTAAAAAAAATGGAACAACTGATACATCTATAATTGAAGTAATTAATGATAATAATAAAATAATTAATAATTACATTCCAGATGTAATTATTTTAGATGAAATACAAGATATGAATACATTATATTATAAATTTATATTGAAACTTATTAAAGATATTAATAACGATAAAATTTCAATTTGTGTTTTAGGAGATCGTAAACAAACATTGTATCAATTTAAAGGCTCTGATTACAGGTTTTTAGAAAAAGCAGATGATTTGTTTAATGTAAATAATAAAAATTGATTAAGATTGAAGTTATCTACAAGTTTTAGAGTTCCTAGTAAAGTTTGTAATTTTTTAAATAAATCTTTCTATAAATATGATTTTATATATTCAAATAATTTAAGTGACATAGATGTAGATTATATAATTTATGATCCATCAAATATTAATAAACTATCCAAAAAAATACTTAATGAAATTGATAAATATGGTATTGAAAATACTTTTTTGCTATCTAATTCAACAAAAACATCATCAAATATTAATCCATTAAATAATATTATGAATATAATCAATGATAACTATGCTCTTTATGTAAGAGAAAATATTAGAAGAAAAGATAAAAGCTTTAAAAAAAATAAAATTGAAATAACAACAATTAATTCAACAAAAGGAAGAGAAAAAGACCTTGTAATAGTTTATGGTTTTGATGAATTTTACTTTAAAGCATATGCTAAAGAAGAAAACTGCAAATATCCATGTGATAAATTTTATGTTGCGATAACAAGAGCAAAACAAAAAGTTATACTTTTACACTCATCTTGAAGCTCACCTTTGTGTTTTTTAGATAAGAAACAGCTATTATACACATGTAACATTATTGGAAATATTGATATTTTATTTAAAAAATGTGAAAATAAGAATAATAATAAAAATAATGATAAAATGTTTGATGTAACTTCATTAACTGAATATGCAGATTCAAATATCATTTATAAATTTATAAAGTCTTTACATATTGAAGAAATTCCTTTTTTAAATAAAAATAATGTTGATTTTTCAAACACGCCATTTTCAGTAAACATTACTTATAAAAATAAAATTATAAAAGAAGATGTATCAGCAATAAATGGTTCATTAATAACTTATATTCAATTATATTTAAAAGGAAATTTTTTAGAAGAAATTACCCAATGAATTAATATAATTATTGAAATTAAAAAACAAGAAGATATAAATTTTCATTTGAATAGAGAAATTGAAAGAATTAATGAAATATTAGAAAAAAAATCATTGAGTATGAAAGAACTAACAGAATTAACTTGTGTAATTGACACTGCACAATCAGGAAGAAACTATAAATATTTACAATTAAAAGATACAAATTTCGAATGACTTAAAGACGACTTTTTTAGCAACACCATTATGTTAATTAAGGAAATTGATAAAACAAATTCAATAAAATTTGAAAAATCGCTTAGATTAAATAATACTAATTCAATAGTAATAAAAAAATTATGTGAAGAACTAAATTTTAATAGTATAACTATTAATGGTAGATGTGATGGATACAGTGAACTTGATAAGACAATCTGAGAGTTTAAATTAACTAAAAGTATTGATGAAGAGATGTATTTTCAGACATTAATGTATGCTTATATGTTATATATTAATGGTCATGAAATAGAAAATATATATTTATTTGATATATATAAACTAAAAATTATTAAGTTATCTTTGGATTTTAAAAATTTTGAAGAAGTTTTATATGATTTATTAAAATTTAAATGCACACAAAACAAAGTAAAAAGTGATGAACAATTTTTTAAGGAGTTAAATAATTATGAATAAACCTAGTTTTATTGTAATAGACTTTGAAACAGCAAACTGGCTACAAATACCATGCCAGGTTGGTATTGTAACTTGTGAGGAAGGAAAAATAACTAATAGGTATGAAACATTAATTAGTTTGCCAAAAGGAGTTTCAATTGATTATAAATTTACTAAAATACATAAAATAAGAAATCAAGATTTAATAGGTAAACCCAATTTTTTTGAACTAATACCCGAAATTAAGAGTATATTAACTAAGGGGTATACTGTTATTGCTCATAATGCTAAATTTGATATGATGGTTTTAAAAAAAGCATTAAAACTTCATGATATAGAACCATTTGACTTTAATTTTGCATGTAGTGTTGATGTAATAAGAAGTTGATTTCCTGGAAAGTTTCCAAGACATAGTCTAAAAGTACTTGCAGAAGAATTAGGCATAAAATTTTTACACCATAACGCTTTAGCAGACTCTGAAGCAACTTGTGAAGTTTTACTAAAATGTTTTGATACACAAGAACAATTTGAAAATGCCTTAACATATAAGAAAAAAAGATATAGAAGCTTCTATGAATATTGCCAATCATAAAATACTTAAAAATACTATAAATTTTAAATCAATTTATGTAAAATATATTTATTATAGAAAAGGGGATATAAAATGAAAAAAATTTTAACGTTTTTAGGTTCAATCTCAATAATATCATCAACAGGTTTTTTGGCTTCAAATGTTATTGCTTGTGGAAACCCATTAAAAATCTCAGAATTGAATTATAATGATTCTAAAAGTAATTCTACTTTAATAAATGATTTATTAACAAAAAACCCAAAAGTATATTCTAGTTATAAAGGCGAGGGTACTTATTTAGAATTTAAATTAAGTGATGATAAAACTAAATTAGATGAAAATTATTTAAATACTGATTCAGTTAAATTAGAAGAAAATTTATATATTGAAGAAAATATAAGTCTTGATGGTGGTACTGTTGATGACTTTTCAATTTTTAAAAACACTTTTAAGGAATTAACAGATATTAATGAATCTAATATTAATGGGGATAGTTCAATTGATAAATATATATGTACAATTTTAGGTAAAAAAAATGAATCAACATTTAAAGTATATGTTTATAAGTTTAACTATCAATTAAATCAAGATAATAATAACCAAAGTCTAACATATAAATATGAAACTTTATTCTATAAAGATATAAAATTAAACTAAAATATTATTTATTAATAATATTTTTTTTTAACTATTTTATAATATATATAAGTGAGTTAAGAATATGAAAAAATGACAAGCAATATATGAATATTTAATTGGATTAATTCATAATAATATAATTAAAGATGGTGAATGCTTACCATCAGAAAATAATTTAAAAGTAAAGTTTAAATGTTCTGTACAACCTATAAGAAAAGCATATTTTAAATTAAAAGAAGATAAACTAATTACTTCTTTGCAAGGAAAAGGTTATATACCTTACAAAGAAAGCACAAATGTTTTATTATCTTTTTCTGAATTATTTCCAAATGCAATAAGCAAATATAAATATCTTGGCAAAATATCTTTGACTAAAGATTTAAAAATAAAAACAAATTTTTTATATGAAAACTTTGTTCATAAAATAATTGTTAAAAGATTTATTGATAATGAGTTATTTATATATCAAATATCTTATATTTCTGATTATCTATTAAAAACCATTATTGATATTGACCTCATAAATAAAAAAGGTTTAATGCATTTTTTTAACAATTGTTTAAAATATAAAATTAATTATTCTGTAAAACAAATAATCACATTAAAAAAAGAAGATATTAAAGATTGGAACAATAACATTTTTGTAAATGAAGATAATTTAATTCTAGATAAGGGAATGTTGTTTACTTTAACACAAGATTTAGTGGAATATAGAGAAAGTTATTATAAGTTTAAGAATTTTAAATGAAGTTTTATTGAATATTATAAATAAAAAAAAATATTAGATCGTTTGAAAATATTCTTCTAATATCTCTTTATTTATATTTATCATTGTAGTAAGTTTTATTAATGATTCTGAATTAATTCTTACTGAATCAGGATGTGTTTTTTTAATAATTTCTCTATATCTTGATTTAAATTCTTCATAAGTCGAGTTATAAGCTAAACCAAAATAATCAAAAGCAGTTTTTACTTTATCATTTTTATGTTTTAAAACATCATCATTATATTCACCAGTATACATTTCATCTTGAATTCTTATGATTTCATTATAACTGTACTCAAAAATTTTTGCTATTTGATTTGTTAATTCATTATAAAAAACTTTACCTATATCAAAATATGTATATGAGTTTTGATAATCTTTAAAGTTAGAAGCTTCAAAACTTCTTACAACATTATATAGTTTAAGAACAAAGTTATTTAAGTTTTCAGAAGTTAATTTTAATATTTTAGTGTCCAAGTTATCAAAAGTTAAAATTTGAGTTGTTATTCTTGCATAAACAATATTTAAACTATGTTCTAATGCAAATGCAACATAATATGCAAATTTATAATATGCTGCCATAAATATTCTTCTAGAATATTTAGAAATTAAATTTATATGATAGAATGATCTATCTATTTCTTTTAAAAAAGAAGGATATAACTGTATTTGAAAATTTTCATCAGCTATATTCATACTAAATTTATTTCTAAATGTAAAAGTCGTTAAACTTTTAAAATCACTATAAGTTTTATATTTATCAATTAGAGCTTCAACTTCTTCTGTGTCAAGTATTATTTCATTATTAAATTCATTACTTCAAATAAGTCTATTAAAGTTTGTTGTAACTTTTTCCAAATTAGTTTTATTAATGTAATTGTTAATTCTTAACTTTTTATTAATTTTATTGTTTTTATTATTTGTATTTTCAATGTTATTAACATTTACACTTGCAGTATTTCATCTAAATGTTATTGCTAATCAAAATTTCAATTGTTTTTTATATGGTAAAATATTTATTATGAATAAAAACATTGAAACAACATAAAATCCAGTAAAACAATTAATTAATAAGGTTATAAAATTGTAAGTATCATAGTTATATTCAGTATTTCCATTAATGTCTTGATTATCTATAAATTGTCCAAAAAATAACATAACTTTATAATTTAAATATACAATTACAATTCCAAAAATTAACATGAAAATTAAATTAATAAAATTTAATGACATTAGTTTTTTATTTGCTTTTATAACATCAATTATAAAAGATAAGAAAAACAAAATATAAAAAAATCCTGTTAAAAAAATACCCATTATTATTCAAAATAAAGTTCCATTTACATTAAAGTTTTTTGAGTTTGTATTTAAATCAAAATTATATAATTGTGGAATACCTTTTAATACTTTTTCAATTGTTCCATGATAATTATTTAAAAATATTATTGATAAAATACCTATGCTTGAAATTACTATAAAAACTAGCCATCTTATTATTCTATATGCAGTCATATTCGGTGTACCTTTTTATAATTATTTAAAGTATATACTTTTTATTTATAGTTATATTATAGCAAAAAAAGGTAAATATTTTTATGGGCAAAACTAATTTAATTAAAAAAAACACTAGTTTTATCTATTTCTAATAAAAATGATGTAAAAACTTTATTATCAATTTTTGTAATTAATTAAATATAAAAATTAGAAAAGTTATCTATTAGATCTTTCATTATAATGTCATTGTATTAAGTCTGATATTGTAAAGTTTTTTAAAGAGTAAAAATTAAATTGTTTTAAAGAATTGATTAAAATTTTAATTTGAGAAAACTCAATATTAAAACTAATAATTTTTAAAAACTTTGCTATTAATAATAATTATTTATATATTAAAGCAAAACATAAATTTTTTAATAATTAATGATAAAGGTATATTCAAAAAAGATAAAAAAATTAATGGATGCATGTGATGTTGGAGTTTGTTTAATTGTAATGGCGTATAGAATATTAAAAAGATGAGTGAAAAATAATAATATAGATATTATTGTTGATATTTGTGATGTTAATGATTTTACAAATTGTATGATGCAACCATTTGCAGTAGGTTATCAAAATATGCAAAACTCTGATTTTGATTTAAGTTAAATAACAACTTTGTGAAATCATGGTAGTGTTATTAGTAACTTGTTAGCTGAATTAATGATTAATGCTTTTTCAAAAGAACTTAAAATAGAAAATTATAGTTATGTTATGATTATATATGGTGAAGGTTTATGGATACTTGAAGAAGCTATAAAACAAGGAACACCAACAACAATAATTGGTTTATCAGTTATGATGAGACAAAATAGTTTACAAATGAATAACTTTGTTGAAAAAAGTAGTAAGTGCTTTGAGAAATAGTTTCGGTTGACATGAAATAATTAAAAAAATAGTTTAAACAAATATAAATCTATTTTTGTTGTTTATTTTATTTGAATCATTACTTAATTTGTAGATTTATAAAATTAATATATAATAATTTTATGGAGAAAAATAAATGGAAGGTATAAATTTTAGAGCTGTATTTAATGTAGATAATAAATTGTTTTTTGATGCATTATTAGTTAGAAAAAAGGTATTTGTCGATGAACAAAATGTTGATATAACTGAAGAAATCGATGATTTTGATGATAAAGCATATCATGTTGTTGGATATTTGCTTAATGAAGCGGTTTGTTGTGCCAGAATTTATAGTAATGATAATAAATGATACTGAGGAAGAATAGCAGTATTAGGTAAATATAGAGGCAAAAAAATAGGTAATAAACTAATGGATTTTTTAAAAGATTTTTCAAAAAAAGAACTTAGTTTACATGAAGTATATATTCATGCACAAAATTATGCAGTAAATTTTTATGAAAAAAATGGTTTTAAAAAAATTAGTGATGTTTATATGGACACAAACATTGAACATGTTGATATGAAATTATTAATTGAAAATGAGGATTAAACCTCATTTTTTTATACATATATTAATATAAAAATATTTTTATATTTAATAAAATATTTTTATATTTTACTCACTATAAAGCCCCATTTTTACAAGTTAAAATAGATATACTCATAAATTCTAAAATTAAACTGCTAAATTAGTTTGAATGGGGTATGTTTATTTGATATAGTCCTATTATAGGAGGAAAAATAAACAATGAAAAAATTATTAGGATTGTTAAGTGGATTTATGATTGCAACTCCACTAGCTACTATAATCACTTCATGTTCTATATTTTCTAAAGGCACTAAGCCAAGTGAAAATGAGGAAAGTGTTGATACTAGAAAGCTTATGCAAACTAGACAAATGAATTGGGCAAGCGTATTAACAAAAGATTATAGCAAAACAGAAAAAAACAACTCAGAACTTTTAAGAAGTTCAAATGATGTAATTATAAGTAATGCATCAGTTAATGAATCAACAAAATCAACTTTAGCAAACAAAGATTTAATGACAAGTAAGTTAAAAGAAGGTACTTCATTTAATCCTTATACAGATATTGGTATTGTTGAAGATAGTAAAGAATACTTATTAAAAAATAAAGGATTAAGTGCAGCTTACAGAGATGAAGCTAAATTTGACTCATCTTCAAAAGCTACTAATAATAGTTATAATGATTTAGGTTCTTTATGAAATGATGAATCTTTATTCAATAAGGATACTGATGGTATAACAGTTGGATTTATGCAAAATGCAAGTGATGAGGGGTCATTAGTACCAATGTGAGATGCAGCACCTAATAAAACTGCAAATCAATCTGCAAAATGATTCCAAGATCGTTGAGATAAATGAGTAAAAGAAGGTTTAGATACTTCTAAAGTTACCATTTCTTTTGGTCCATTTGCAAACTCATTATGACATGAAGCTTATAAAAATGGTCTAAATGAAGAAGAATTTGCAGATAAACTTGCTGAAATATCAGCAAAATATGGAACTAAAAAGTTTGACTTTTATTTTGCAGCACCATATTTATCTAACACAGGTAGTTATGCAGATTCACAAAGATTACTAGCAGGAGCATTAAAAGTTTTATTAGAAAGAGACAATGAATTTGATATTAGATTATCATTAGTAGCTTCAACAAAGGATGGTTATTCAGGGTGAAGTGGAAATCCACAATGAACTGGAGACATTAAACTACTAAATGCTGAAGAATTCCCATTATATATGTTTACAAAATATTTAGGGATGAATTTTAGATTAAACGTAGTTTTACCATACTTAACATATTCAGATTACAATAATTCAATAGAAAATGAAAATTGAGAGTTAGATGTAATGAAAGAAGCTACTCAAAAGGTAAATACTTTCTGACAAAATGTTCATAAGAATGTAAATGGTGGAACTATATCAAAAGATGAAGTTTATAAAAGAATGGTATTAACACCATGAATTGGTAAAAGAGCTGAAAAAGCAGTTTATGACTTCGATGCTAATGAAGCACTAGAATTAAGAAATTTTGCTTCTAAATTAGGTATTGGTCAAATGTCAATGTTCTATTTGACAAGGGATTATCCATCTGAATTTAAACCAAATGGTTCTAAAGGTGAAAATTATGCTGATTTAAATGCAATTGATCAAAATTTAAGAAGTGCAAAAGGTTATGAAAAATTTACTTATGCACAGATCTTAAATGGTAAACTAAAAGAAGCACCAAAAGAAAAGACTGGCGATTCATTAAAAAAACTTAATGGTTTTATGGATTATGATTCAGATATCAAAAATAATAAAAGTCTCGATGAAGCACAAAAACAACAAGGTGCATCTGGTGGAAGTTGAGAAGGGGTTCCTGGTGGTCAAGATCAAGGGACACCTGGAGAAGGACCGTCAGCAAATGATGGAAATGTTGTTAATCCAACTACTCCTTCACAATCTAACCAAAGCACTTATGTTAAATGAAGTGATGCAAATCCAAATAGAAGTGGAAGTATTACAAACCAAGTAGAAAATAATGGTTCAACTTATTACTCACCATATATCGACGCTGGTTTATATGAAGGAAATGATGTTGCTTCAATACAATCAAATTCAGGGTTAAATCATTTAACACTAGCATTTGTACAACAAGTTAATTCTCATAATAATAGTCTTGACTTTTCAATTGCTGGTATTGAAAATAATGGTGAAGGTTACAACTGATGAAAAGAATCAGTGTTTTACAATAAAATGTTACAACCATTAGTAAAATCTAATAACTTTGAAAATATAAAAGTTGCTTATGGTGGAGCTACAACTGGTGGATACATTGAAAAAAATCCTTGAAACTTAGCTTTAAAACTTGCAAATGGTGATAAAGAAAAAGCAAGTGATGATTTAAAAACTGCTTTAATTAAATATAATCAAGACTTAGCTACATTTGTTTCAAGCAAAGGTACATCAGTTAATATGCCTAAAAATATTGATTTTGATATAGAGGGTGAAGCTCAAAATGATCATGATTCAAACGATGTTTTAGCTAAATCTTTAGCTAAAATGAAAAAATCAGATAATTCATGAAACTTTTCAATTACATTACCTGTTCTTCCAACTGGTTTAACAAATGTTGGTTATAATGTAATGGATAAATTTGTAAAAGCTTATAAAGAAGCTGGTTTATCAACATCTGACTTACCAGTAATTAACTTAATGTTAATGGATTATGGTAATGGAATTTATGATGATGCACGTAATAAAGGTTTAACTAATTTTGATTTAGCTAAAAGTGCAATTGAAAACACTAAATCTAATATTATTGCATCAATAAATGAGAATTATGGTTCAAGTAATTTAAGTGATTCAAGTTTATACAAATTAATAGGAGCTACTCCAATGATTGGTGTAAATGATACAGTTTCTGGTGTATTTACATTAGAAGATGCAAAAGAATTATATAATTGAGCCCAAACTGTTGGATTATCATATGTATCAATGTGATCAATGAATGACGATAGAGGTAAAATTAATAATATAGTTAGACCTAAATCACTTGTAAGTCATGGATTAGGATATTTAAATGAATATGATTTTGCAAAAGCATTTAATGGTAAATGAGACAATGATGTAAAAAATCCTAAAAAATAATTTAATTATACAATCGATTAAATTTATAAATTTTAAACATATTCTTATATATAAGAATATGTTTTTTAATAAAAAAAATCCTCATTTATTTGAGGATTTTTTTAGTATAAACCAGGACCCATTCCCATTCCAGGCATATCGTTTGATTCTTCTTTATTGCTATCTTCTTTTTTTACAACAACAGCTTCAGTTGTAAGTATTAATGAACTAATTGAAGCAGCATTTTGTAATGCACTTCTTGTAACTTTAACTGGATCTACAATACCGGCATTAATCATGTTTTCTCATTTTGAGTTTTTAGCATTAAACCCAATTCCTGGTTTTTCATTTTTTAATCTTTCTAAAATAACCGATCCATCTAGTCCAGCATTTTGAACAATTTGTCTTGTTGGTTCTTCTAATGCTCTTAATATAATTTTTACACCAGTTTGTTCATCGCCTTCGAGTTTAAGTTTAGAAACTTCATTAATTGTATTTACTAGTGCTGTACCACCACCAGGAACTATTCCTTCAATGATTGCAGCTTTTGTAGAATTTAATGCATCTTCAATTCTTAATTTTTTTTCTTTTAATTCTGTTTCAGTTGGTGCACCAACTTTAATTACTGCAACACCACCAGCTAATTTTGCAAGTCTATCTTTTAATCTATCAACTGTATAATCAGAAGTTTCTGATTCGATTGCTTTTTTGATTGATTCAACTCTTTGGTTAATTTCTTTTTTTTCACCCTTACCTTCAATAAAAGTTGTAGTTTCTTTTGAAATTATAACTTTATTAGCAGTACCTAAATGTTCCATTGTTAATTGTTTTAAATCTGTATAGATATCTTTATTATAGAATTTTGCACCAGTTAATATTGCAATATCTTCAAGTTGATTTTTTTGATTTTCACCAAATTCAGGAGCTTTAATTGCAACTACATTAAATGTTCCTCTTAATTTATTTAAAACTATTGTTGGTATAAAGTCTCCTTCAAAATCATCTGCCACAATTAAAAGACTTTTATTAGTTTGTACAACTTCTTCAAGTATTGGTAAAACGTCTTTAATGTTTGATATTTTATGATCTGTTAACAGAATATAAGGATTTTCAAGTTCTGCAATCATTTTTTCATTATCTGTAACCATGTATTGAGAAATATAACCTCTTTTAATTTGCATTCCCTTTACAACATCTAATTCTGTATCCATTGATTTTGATTCTTCAATTGTTATTACACCGTCATTTCCAACTTTTTCCATTGCTTCACTAATTAATTCACCAATTTCTTGACTTCCAGATGAAACAGCAGCAACTTGAGTAATTGCATTTTTAGAATCAATAGGTGTAGACATTTTTTTTAGTTCTTCAACAGCTACATTAACTGCTTTTTCAATTCCAACTCTTATTTCAACAGGATTTGCACCAGCTGTTACATTTTTTAAACCTTCTCTAACAATTGCTTGTGTTAATACTGTAGCAGTTGTTGTACCATCTCCTGCAACATCATTAGTTTTAGAAGCAACTTCTGCTACAAGTTTTGCTCCCATATTTTCAAAAGGGTTTTCTAATTCTATTTCTTTTGCAATTGATACACCATCATTAGTGATTAAAGGTGATCCATAATCTTTTTCTAAAACAACATTTCTTCCTTTTGGTCCTAATGTCACTTTAACAGCATTTGCTAAGGTATCAATTCCTTTTAACATTGAAAATCTTGCATCTTCTGAGAATTTAAGTTTTTTAGCCATAATATATTTCCTTTCTTAATTATAATTTTGCAATAATATCTTCTATTTCAACTATTAAATATTCATTATCATTGTCTTTAAATTCAACTCCACTATATTTTTTATAAACTACTATATCATTTTCTTTTATAGTTAAGTTTTTATCTTCGTTTTTTAATTTATCACTAATTGCAATGACTTTTGCTTTATTAGTTTTTTCAGTTGCAGATTCAGTTAATATGATTCCAGAATTAGTTTTATTTTCTGGTTTTTCAATAAGTAAAACTACATTATTATTTAATGGTTTAATCATAAAAATACTCCTCCTTTATTTTAGCAATCTAACACCTTGATTGCTAACATTATTTAGTTTATTTTAAAATTTAAAAAATTCAATATATTTTAGAAAAAAAATAAAAAAAGTTTGATTAATATAAAAATAGTTTATATTTATTAAAAACTTTTTTAAATGTGCTTCTTTTGCTATTTCAATAAAAATTAATATATAAAATATTATTACGTTCTTAACAGAATTAGTAGCATTTATAATTAATAGAAGGGTAAATTAGTTTATGCAAAAATTTTTAACTTTCTTTACTGTAAAAAATAAATTGAAATTAATTATATTCTCTGTAGTATTTTCAGTTTATTTTTTATTTAGTTTACTTATGGTAACTCCTGGTGTTGGAGTTGAATCATTAAGATTTATTAAAAGTATTGAAAATCAAATATCTAAAGTAATGCCAAAAGGTGTTTATGTAGTTGATGGACAAGATCCATCATATGAAACTATTATGGAAACTGTTATCAAAAAAGCTTATTCAGCAGATGCAGTATCAACTTTAAACTCTTATGAGACAGAAAATTATAATCAAAAAAAAGAAGATTATACAAATTTTGCTAACAAATGATATGAAAGTAGATGAAGTAAAGTAAAAGAAAATAAAGGAGACATTGATCTTTATGATTTAGGAATTGATTTAATTTCATTTGATGAAGCAGTTTCAACTGAATTCTTAAGTTATGGATATGTTCATGCTGGTATTGCTTGAATGTTTCAAACAAATGGTTTAAATGAAATATTTTCATCATCAATCAGAAATGATTTATTAAGAAACCAAACAATTGTTGATCAAGATTTATATGATTCTAAAATGAAATCAAGTGACCCAGGGGTTGATGGTATCGACATTTACGATTCTCCAGGAACTTTATTAATAAATAATAAAATTTGATATTTAAATAAACAAATAGAAAACATAAAATATGGAATGAATGTGTTTGGACACAATATTTTTAAAGATAAATCTTTAAATGAATCAAATATGTCTAAAACTAGTGTAACAGCTGATGAATTATATACTCCACATTTTACAGAAACTCTTGATAATTTAAGAGTAGGGGTAATATTATTCTTTATTTTATTAATAGTAGTATTACCAGGATATATATTAGTGTTAACAATGTTATTGATTAGCAAAAAGAAAGGGGCAAAATAATGAAAAAATTACTTACTATATTGTCTGTGTTTACAATATCAGCTTCTTTTTCAACAACTGTTGTTTCATGTATGCCACAACAAACAGAAATAAACTTTGATTTCGACCCAATGGTTGGTAAAAACATAGATAAATCTAAGGCTATTGATACAAGTGTTGACCCAGAAAAACATCATGGTGTTAGTAATTTCTTTACACTTGGTGATAGTTTAAGTGATAATGGTGGACTTGTAACTATTGCAAAAGATGAAGTTGGAGTAAATGTAAATATTCCTCCCGATGATGGTAAAGGTTCAAATTTATATAACAATGGTTTTAGTAATGGAAAAAGAGTTGCAGAGTTAATAAACAATAAACTAGGTTTTGATGATAATACATTTAAACCTTCAAATTTGATACATAGTGCAGATGTTGAATATAAAAATGAAAATAATGAAACTTTTACTGCATGAGGTAGAAATTATTCAGTTGGTGGTGCTACAGCATATGAATCTAGTGGGTTGATGTCTACTTTATTAATGGGTAATACAGGAATTTATAAACAAGCTCAAGCAGTTGTCAAACAACATCAAATTAAGGAAACAGACTTATTCCTAGTTGAAATTGGTGGAAATGATTTATTTGCATTAGCTGATGCAAGAGATAATTATACTCAACAAAAAAACATAATGAAAAATGCATTAGAAAATATAAAAAATTGTTTATTAACATTAGTAAATAATGGTGCTAAAAGAATTCTTTTCATAACACCTCCAGACATACTATTAACTCCTGGTTATAATGGTGAAGATCCTTCAAATCCAGATAATAGATATACAAATCCAGAAGATAAAATAAAAATAAATCTATTAACAAAACAATTTGATGATGGAATAAGAAATATAGTAAACAATATTAATACTAATAATGAAAATGTAATTAGTATATATAATTTATATACTAATTTGAAATTAATATTAGATGGATTTAAAACAACAGCTGATTCAATAAATGTTAATGATAACTTTACAGATTCTTCTGCTTTTGATTTAGGAAGTATGGATCTATCTAATATTCAAATAAAAGCAACTGTTTTAGAGAAATATAAAGAAGCGTATTTAAAAGATAAAAGTTATGTAGATAAATTCTTTTTTATTGACAAAGTTCATCCAACAGCTGCTGGTCATAAATATGTATCTAACATTGTATGAGACTTATTAAAAGATAAAAACTTGATAAATGAGTAAGAAAGGTAATATAAAAAAATGAAAAAATTAATTAGTTTATTAGGTGTAATTTCAATAACAGCCTCTTCAATATCTGTAGTTACAGCTTGTGGAAATAATGAACAAAATAGTTTTAATAATAGTCAAGATCAAAATAATGTATCTAAATTAATGACTCAATATGCAAAAGCATTATATTTAAATCAAAACGAAATAAATACAGATACAAATGATTCTCAAGGATTAGGTTCTTTACATTATAGTTCATCATACATTATGAATGATTTTGTAAAAGATAATTATATATCTAATTTAGGTCTTGATAGTTTTGAAGGAGTTGAAACTTCTGATTATACAAGATATAGTGATATATCTGAAAAGTATTTTAAAAACAGTGTTGAGTTAGTTGATGAACAAACAAATGTTGATTCAAGTATTTATCAAGAAGGTGTAGTTGCACCTGAAATTTCTGGAACAATGGGAACAATAACTTCACTAGTTCAATCACTTCCATTAATATTAAATAACTTATCATCACCTGAAAAGTTTATTTCTTTAATGGGGATTTTATCTAAAAAATTAGAAGAATTAATTTCACCTAATTTATTAAAAACATTAGGTAAAGTTTTAAACAATGATGTTTTAAAAGATTTTGAAAATGCTTTCAGTATAAATAGCTTAAAAGATGATAAAAATGAATTTTTTAATTATGAAGACACTTTAAATGCAGGAATCATAGCTCTTTCAAACTCATTAGATAAATTAATAAATAAAGATTCAAGCGATGAAACATTAACTTATAATAATTCTGATAATATAAACTTAAACATAAAATCAGCTTCAAAGAAAGTTGCAAATAACTTGAATCAATTAATAAAAGGTGAAAAAAAATTAAGTTTTGATATATTAACTGATGTTTCAGTTGTCCCTGGAATTTTATATTTTTTAAGAAATCTTCTAGTATATATAAACACAATAAAAATTGATATGGACAAAGTTGATGAAATAAAACTTTTTACAATATCTGAAATTGATGAAATTCGTACTAAAAAATTAGATGAAAATAGTAATCAACTTGATATTAAAAATATTGTAAATATACTTTATGTAATAACAAATGATGAAAAAGAAAAAGGATCAACAGTATTAAAAAATATTATTGGTATTCTTTTAGCAACTCCCGGTGATGAAAAACCTGATGATTCTACAGGGACTCTTATTAGTTCACCATATAATGGTAAAAAAAATGGATTGATTAATATAATATCTGAATTTGCAATTAAATTATTAGGTTCTGAATATCTAGAAGGTAAGATATTAAGTATGGAATACATAATTTATATAGATCAATTTGTAAGATCTTTTATTAATTGGGGTATTGGTTATAAATCTAGTGAAGGTACTTTAACAAATAATTTTAGTTTAGTATTATCATTTTTAAACGAAAAAGATATTTTAAATAACTTTGATGGGTTTATAAAAGATTTTATAATTAATATTGGAAAAAATGATTGAGATGAATATTTTAAAAATCCTGGTAAATGAATAGATTATTTATATGATAATAATAATGAAAAACTTAATTTATCGATTAAAAAAATGTTGTCTGAACCTATTGAAAATTTATTAAATTCATCATTATTTAGTTCAAATGATGAAGTAGTTAAAATTTTTGATAATAAAAAAGATTTAGGTTTAGGATTTTTAATGAGTGAATCTGTAAAAAAAATTATCAATACTATTTATAAAACAATAACTTTAAAAGAAAATGAAAACTTAAATTATGTTATTAAATTTGATTCATTTGCAAATTTATTTAATAGTCTATATAAAAATGATGCTTTGCAAAATGCATTAAGTGATATTGATAATTTTATGAATAATTTAGGTTTAAATAAAGATAATACAATAGCAAAAGATTCACCCCTTGACAGAATACAAACAATATTAAATGAAAATTTGGGATGATTAAGTGGAATTATTAGTATTATTAACAATATGATAAGTGAATATAATAAAAGATTGTCTAATACAAAAAAAGTTGCTAATAGTATTTTTCTTAATTTAGATGTTTCAATAAAATCAAATTCATTAAATGATTTTGAATATGTAGTAAAAAATAAATTAACAAATATTGAAAATACATTTAAGATAAAACTTAGATATGCTGGTAATTATTTAAAAGTTGATGAACTATATAAATTAGATAAATAAAAAAACATTTATAAATGTTTTTTTTATTTATCTATATTTTTATAGCAATAAATTATATGTTAATATAATAATGTGAATTATTTTAAATCAATTTATTAAACTATTTTATATATATTAAGATTTATATTTTAATATATATAAAATATTTTTTAATTTAAATTATTTGAAAGTAAAACAAAGGGGAATAAAATGAAAAAATTAATTGCTTTATTAAATTCAACAATTTTATTGATGCCATTATGCGCTACAGCAGTTTCATGCGATAAACCAGCAAAATCATTTGGTACTAATTTATCAGAAATAGAAGATTATAGTTGAAAAGAAGAACAACCTTATTTTGAAGGTTATAAAAATTTACAAAGTTTTAACAAACCTTCTAAGGTTGAAAATACATTAAAATTAAATATAAAAAATATAAAGAATTATCTTGATTATAACGATTTTAACACTGGATTTAAAACTAATGAAGATGCATTAAAACAATCACCGACTGGTGTCCCTTTAAACTCACATTTTTTACCTAATGGTAATTTAAAAAAAGATTTACATCAAATAGATAAATCTGAAATATTTGATGAAGAAAATAGTTTGTTAGATTGAAATTATGAAGATGATAATGATGCAAAATATAATGTTTCGAGAATACCTTTACAAAAAACAACTAAAGTAGCTAAAAAATGAGTTGCGTCTCAAAACGAAAATGTAATGGAAATGAATATGTCCACTGTTATACCTTCAACATCAAAACAAAATACAATAGTTGGAAATAACAAAGCCTTTACTAGATTTATTAACAATTATCAATATAATGATATTACAGTATCATGAGGTGGAGCTATCAATGAAGGTATTATATTACCACCAGCAGCAAATGAAGTTCATAAAGCACATTTAAATGGAACAAAAATTCTTGGAAACATATTTTTAGATGGTTATCATGGTTTAAAAATTGAATTACTTAGAGATTTTATAAAAACTGACTCAGAAGGAAATTATTTGATTGTTGATAAATTAATCGATATGGCATTAAAATATAATTTTGATGGTTGATTTTTAAATAATGAGCCAAATGGATATTTTTCAGATGGATCTATAGTTAGTTATGTAACAATTATAGAGATAATGAAACAATTTAAAAATAAAGTAAATGAATTATTTAAAAATAAACCAAGTGAAAAATTGTTATTTTTTTCATATAAAAATAATGGAAGTTTAAATAATATACCAGAAAATGAAGAATCTAAACAATTATATGAAAATTCAGATTATTTTTTAACTGACTTTGGACAAACTTATAATGATTCATATGAATATATTAAAGAAAAAAATAAACAACCAAATGAAGTATTTAATATGTATAATGTTGGTGCTTGAGTAAACGGAAAACCATATTATGATAAAGATTTATTAGGAAGATTTGATACTGGATCATTAGCCTATCTGAATGAAGCAGATGACTCTATTAAAGGCAACGATGGCCAAATAATTAGAAAGTATAAATATGGTGACATGTCAAAAAATAATTCAATATCAGTATTTGCTTCACAATGACCAGTTGAAATAGGTGGTTCAGAAGGAGATAAACTAACAGGTGTTGATGAATATGAAAGAGATGCATACCGTTTAGTAGCTGCAAATAAATATGATGATATGCTATACACAGGTCATAATAGAAAATTATCAGAAAAAGATGAAGGTGTATATACTTTTACAACTGATATTGATGCTGTTAATAAATATAGTTATGGATTAGGTCATATTGTTCAAGAAAATACTGTACTCAATGATTATAATGATGTTTTTTTCACCCATTTCTCAACTGGGAATGGTATAAAATTTAATTCTTTAGATGTAGATAATTCGATTATTTCACTAGAAAAATATCCATGATCAAATACAAATATAGCTGATGTACAACCTACTTATAAATGATTTATAACTGATAGTAAGGGTAATCAATTAGATTCTGATAAAATATCAGGTTATTATGATTATCACAATCCATATTTAAAAGGGAACTCATTAAGTTTAGGTAGTGGTTATAATGATAAAGGGGAAATCACTCCATTTGAAAATATCGGTGAAAATGGAACTTATAATTGATGAATTATGGGTTCAAACTACATTATAAATAAAAGCAAAGAAGTTAAAATGATTGTTAAGTCTTCACAAGTTAATAATATTAAAATTATCTATGATGATTCATCTGGTACAAAAATTGCAGTAACAAGTACAAAAAATCTAGGTAATGGTTGAACTGAACTGTCAGCAAACGTTGATTCAAAAGGTACTATAGCTAAGTTTGGGTTACAATTTGAAGGTAATTCTGGTCTTTTAAAAATTGGACAAATGCAAGTTTTAAATAAAGGTGCAAAACCCAAAACTTTTGACAATAATTTTAATAGTATAGTTTCTGATTTAGTAATTTCAAGAAACAATGGTATAAAAAATTATCGTTTAAGTTTTGATAATTTATTAAAAGATGATGATTTATACTCATATTATGAAATATATGCAGATAATAATGATAAAATTGTAAGAGTTAGTGAGAGTAATAAAAATGATTACTTTATTAAAAATATTGATTGAGATTTAAAAACTCTATATGTAAAAGTAATTAATAATTTAAATAGCACAGTCAAATGATTTGAAGTAGAAGTTTAGAGAGTGGGTATCAATTTGCTAGAAATTAAAAATATTACTAAAAAATTTGGTAAATCAATAGTTTTAGATAACATTAATTTTACAGTGAAAGATGGTGAAGCTGTTGGTATTTTAGGTTCTAATGGGGCAGGAAAAACTACTCTAATGGAAATAATTGTTGGTCAAATAAAACCTACATCAGGAAAAGTTTTATTAAATGGAAAAGAAGACGTTTATAAAAATGTTGGTATACAGTTTCAAGAAGGTTTTTGACCAAAAGGCATGAATTCAAACTTATTAATTAAATACTTTAAAAAAAGATGAACTAAAGGTTTTGATGAAAAAACAAATGAATTAATAAAAACATTTGAATTGGAAAATATCTTAAAAAAAGATTTAAATCAACTAAGTGGGGGTCAAAAACAAAGATTAAACACTCTACTTGCAATATTGAATGATCCTAATTATATATTTTTAGATGAAATGATAACTGGGCTTGATTTAAAAATGCAATTAAGATTAGCTGATTTTTTTGCAAACTTAAAAAAAGAAAAGAAAACTCTATTGATAATTTCTCATATTCCTGAAGAAGTAGAAACTCTTTGTGATAGAGTTATGATCATTGATAAGGGTAAAATATTTTTAGATATGAACATTGACGATGTAAAAAAGAAATATAAAACTGTTAGAGAACTATTAATTAAATATTACAAGGGTGAATTACATGCAAAATAATGAAAAAAACATATTCACAAAAACTAAAAACTCTTTAAGTGATTTTAAAAATAATTTTATTATTATATCTCTTTCTATCTTAAAAAATTTTAGAACATATGTTTATGTTATTTTAATACCAATTGCATTTTTGATGATATATGTTTGGTATAACAGTAACACAGGTGTATACAGACCTCCAAAAATATTTTTATACTTAACTCTTCCAACGTTTGCGATCATATTTTTGGTTAACACTTCAGTTTCAGAATGAAAAAACTCAGTTTTTTTAAAAAGAATTCATAGTGCAGGGATATCAAGAATTAACTTTTTTGTTTCATTATATGTATTTAATTTTATTTTAGGAATTATTTCATTTTTTGTTTCATTTTTAGTTTTAATGTTAATATCTTTAATCTATTTTAAACCATCTACAGGGCCTGTTTCTGAACTTATTGGTCTATGAACTTTTAAAGATTGAATGGGAATAATGTATTCTCTATTATTAAGTATAAGTATTTCAATATCACTTGGTGTAATAATAAGTGGGTTAATTAATAGTGTTGCCTTATCTCAAAGTATAACATTGGTAGTTGTACTGTTTAGTGTTGTATTTTCAGATTGTTTATTACCTTTGGAATTACTTTCAAAAAGTAAAGCATTAACATATATGAGTTATATAGTTCCTCATAAACATAGTGTTTGAACTGGTATAATTGCAGCGGCTAGTGAAATACCGAAATTAGCATATGAAAATCCTAATTCACCATCACTAGTAATTAGTTTTGGATTTAAATTATGAATACCTTGTTTAACAGCATTTTTATACTCAACTTTATTAATAATAGGTGGTTATTATTCATTTAGTTGAAATAACAAAAAATAATTTTTATGAGAGGTTTAAAATGAATAAAATAATTAATATATTAGGAACAATTACAGTTTTAACACCGCCAACAATCTTATTATCAAATACTACATCATGTTCAAATGAAATAAACAAATTAAATTATAATGAAGAAAAATCTGATTTAGATTTAATAGAGTTTTTAACAAGTAATATAATAGATTTAAATGGTGATAAATTAAGTTTGGATGAAAGTGGTAAAAAACTTAATAAAACATATGGTAACACTTCTGCTGTAAAAACAGAAAGTATAAACTCAGATGGATTTGAAGGTAGTATGGTAATTTTTAAAAAAGTTAATGAGGAGCAAACTGGATATGTTTCACCATATGAATTTGATGATGAAGGATATGCATTTCCAAAATTTTTTATTAGTCTATATAAAGAGGGTGAATCTTTTAAGGTTATAATAGATAAGGAAAATGTAAGAAATAGTTATATGCTTAGCTTGTTAGGAAGTAGCGAGTTAAATGAATTTAAAATTTTTATTTATAAATCAAAGATAGAATATAAAGATAATGTTAGAAATGTTAAATACACAAAGTTATATGAAAACAAAATAGTTTTATAATTTATAAATTAGCCACTCTTAAGATGAGTGGTTTTTTATTTTTAACAATCATTTTTTGTATAAAATTTAAATTATAATATGAAATAAATTCTAACTCTTTAAATTTTATTGTTTTATTTTAAATTATAATCTATATTCATATTGTATTTTAAGGGGAATAATATGAAGAAATTAATTATGGTATTAAATACTATTTTTTTAACTATGCCAGTTGGTTTAACTGTAATTTCTTGTAAAACAGGTGAATACGCAGTAGATACTAGTACTATCGAAGATTATGATTGATCTAAATTAGAACCTAATTTTCCAGGATATGATTCATTAGAAAAATATAACTTACCTAGTGAAATAAATCAATCAATTGAGTTAAATGTAGAAAAAAAAGAAGAATATATTGATTATTCAAACTTCAATACAGGTTATAAAGCAAAAATTGACATACCAAAACAAGCACCAACAGGTGTTCCATTAAATTCACATTTCATGCCAAATGGTAATTTAAAAAAAGAAGTTATGAATGTTCATGATTCTACTAGAAATGATTATATAAATAGTATTTTAGATTGAGATTTAAATACTAATAAAGATGCGAAATACAATATTTCTAGAATTCCATTACAAAAGAACTCTAAGGTTGCTAAAAAATGAGTTAATTCTCAAAACATTAATATTAAAGAATTAAATATCTCTAATATAATAGATGAACTTACAGCAACTCATAATACAATAGTTGGAAAAAATGATACTTTTAGCAGGGGAATTAACAATTATCAATATAATGATATAATAGTTGCTTGAGCCGGGAATGTAAATCAAGGTATTATAATACCACCACCAACTGATGTTGTTCAAAAAACACATTTAAATGGTTCTAAAATTTTAGGAAATATATTTCTTGATGGTTATCATGGTCTTAATAAAGAAATGCTTAAAGATTTTTTAAAAAAAGATAGTGAAGGTAATTTTCTAATAGTTGATGTTTTAATTAAACTTTGTGTAGAACTTGGTTTTGATGGTTGATTTTGAAACAACGAACCAAATGGTGGAAAAGGTAATGGTAAAATATTAGACTATAAAGTTGTTGTCGAAATAATGAAACAATGAAACCAAAAAGTTAAAAGTTCAGTTGATGAAAAAATAAATAATCTTATTTTGTTTGGGTACAAAGACCATGGTAGCTTAGATATTGACCCAAAAACTAAAAAACCAAAAGTAGAAGAAGCTGTTGAAATATATCATAATACAGACTATTATTTGAGTGATTTTGGTAGAACTTTAAAACAGTCAGTAGATTATTTAAATTATGATAAAGAAAAACTTAAAGATGTTTTCAATATGTATAACACTGGAGTTTGAGGTGAAGGTCATAAAAAGTTTTGAAATAAAGATAATATCGGTTCTTATGATTCAAGACTTTTAGCATACTTATTAGATTCAGAAAATTCAAAAGAAATTCCTGGTTATAAAAACACTTATGAACTAAAATTTAAAAATGAAGGTGAAGATGCGATTAGTAATTCTATTGCAATGTTTTCGTCACATAATCCATATGAAATAGCAGTAATTGATTCTGCAAAATTAACTGGTATAACTGAAATCGAAAGAGATATCTATAAACTTGTTTATGCAAATTTTTATGATGAAATGATGTACACAGGTAGAAATAAATCTTTGTCTAATGATGATAAGGGAGTATATACTGAAGATATTGAATTTAAACCAGATGAAAAAGGTTATAGTTATGGATATGGTGATTTAATTCTTGAAAATACTACTTTAAATGATTGAAATGACGTATTTTTTACAAATTTCTCAACAGGAAATGGTGCAAAATTTGCTTCTTTGAATGATGAAAAAGGTATTGATATTGAGAATAACTATCCTTGAACTAACATAAACATTGCTGACGTACAACCAACTTACAAATGAAAGATTAATAAATCAGATAATCAAAAACAACTTAGTTTAAAAGATAAAATTAGTGGTTTTTATGACTACTACAACCCTTATTTAAAAGGTAATTCTATAAGTCTTGGTAGTGGTTTTAACAATAAAGGTGAAATTGAAGATTTTATTTTAGATAGTAACACTTCATATGATTGATGAATAATGGGATCGAATTACATTAAAAATAAATCAAAAGATGTTGAAATGATCGTTAAATTAACAGGTAATGATATGAATATTGATGATTTAAAAATAATATATGATACAGACAAAAATGATGAGCAGGCAATCGAAGCTGAAGATATTAAAATAATAAAAGATCAAAATGGTTGATTTAAAATTACTGGTAAAATTGATTCTAATAAAACTATTTCAAAAATCGGTTTAAAGTTTAAGGGTGGAAAAGGTACTTTAAAATTAGGCCAAATGACTATTAAAAATTCAAATACTAATCTAGTTAATTTCGAAACTAATTATAATAACTTAAAAATTAGCTCTGAATTACAAATTGAAAGGGGAAATGGTACTAGTAATTATAGAATTAACTTTGAGAACTTCTTAAAGGATTCTGATATATATTCATATTATGAAATTTATGCTGAATTAAATAATAAAATTATAAGAATTACAGAAGGTAATAAAAATGATTATTATATAAAGAATTTAAACTGGAAAGCAAATAATTTTTTTATAAAAGTAATAAATAATTTAACTAAAAAATTAGAATGAATTAAAGTAAAATTAATTTAAATTAAATCAATAATAATTCTAATAGCACTATAATTATTTTTTTGATAAATTATTTAATTTAATTCATTTATATGTTAATATAAAAATATGGAGGCATATATTATGAGTAAATTCAATCATTTAAATAATGATAACAATAATAGATTTACTCTTTTATTGTGTCTTTAGAATTTAATTAAATAACAAATAATTATAAAAGAGTAAATAGAAATTAAGCAATAGTTTAATTTTTTCTAGATACTCTTTTTTTTATTTGGGAAAGGAGTTTATGTTATATACAGATATATTAAAAGATTTTTTAGCTATAAGTAGTTGAAAATCTTTACTTGCAATTCTAATATTTTTTAGTTTGCAAATAAGCTTGTGATTCTTTTTAAAAAAGTTTAAAAATAAGTTTTTACACCTATTTTCTGGATTAGTTTTAGGACTACTTTTTGGACTAGTTATTCAGATTATTGCAGGATTTCCAGAATCTTTTACAGAAAAGGCAAGTAATGAATCTGAGGTATGAAAAAAAGAACTTTATTGAATTTATGAATTAGATTCATGAGCTGTATTGTTTAAGAAAATATTTATTTTATCAATAACATTACTTATGATTCCATTAATATTTTTATCAATATATAGAGCAATTACAAAGAAAAGCTCAAAAAGATTAGGTAGAATAACTGGTAAGGGTATTTCTTTTTTAATGATTAATGTTGCGATTGCATTTTGTATAGCAGCAGGAATTGGTATACTATTGAAAATTGGAGTTACTAGTGATGGAAAAAAAGTTTTAGATGAAATTGGCGGTCAAGGATCAAATAATTCTGACTCAACTGATATTAAATCAATACCAAATATGATCATTGACTATTTACCTAAAAACTTCATTTCAGACTTAGGAAAAGATGCTGTAATACCTGTTTTAATTATGGCATTAATTGTTGGTTTAGCAGTTAAAGCAATTTCAATTAAAAATGAAAAAAAAGTTGAGTCTTTTGTAAAGTTGATGGATGCTAGCTGAGAAATAGTTTTAAAAATTGTAAATAGTTTTATCAAAATCATTCCACTTGCAATTATGTCTATAGTTACAAACTTAATGATTACTCAGTCATTAACTGCTTTAACAGCTGTTGGAAAAGTTTTAGGTGCTGGTTATCTTAGTTTATTTATTTGTGTTATTTATTTAACATGCATTTTAGCGATAGTAAAAATTAACCCATCAAAATGATGGAAAAATGGATGAAGACCAGCATATCAAGGTCTTGTTACTCAATCATCAAGTGCAACTTTACCTTTTACAATGAATGCTTTAGTAGATAAAATGAAAGTAGATGAATCATGTGTTAATACAATTATTCCACTATCAACTACAATGGGTATGATAGGGGGAGCTGGAGCAGAAGGGGGACTAATTGTTGCATTATTATGAACTGGTTCAGATTCTAATATAATACATGATCAAGGTATATGGTTATTTCTTTTATTAGGGCTTATAATGACAATGATTATTTCCTTAGGAGTACCAGGAACTCCTGGAACTTCAACATTAGTAATAACTTCTTTACTAGGTTCATTAGGAGTTCCTAGCTTTAAAAATGCTGCTTTTTCAATTATGTTAGTTCTTGAAGATATTTATGATATTGGAAGAACTGCTGTAAATATAATAGCAGCAATGGTTGTCAGCACAATTGTTGGTTTCAGTGAAGGTATGATTGGTGAAGATTCTGAAATTCTTAGTAAAAAAGCAATACTTTATCAATCGAAAATAAATGAAACTAGAATTTTAAAGGACGAAAAGTCTACTAATATAAAAACTCTTAAATTAAAGATTTTATCTAAAGATCTTGATGAAAATATTAAATTAAGCAAAAAACAATATGAAATGGAGTTAAAAAAAATAAAATCAAAATATCAACAAAGTATTAAAGATTTAAAATCTAAAACTAAAGATTAAAAAATGGAATAAAAAAAATTCCATTTTTTTTGTAAAAAATACAAAAAAAAACCAAAAAAAACCAAATATATGATTAAATATATTTAGATAGAAAAAATACTAAATTAATATATTAAATTAGTATAAGTTCTATTATGGAGGAGGCATATGAGACTTTTTAGCAAAAAAAAGGATATTGATGAAAATATCATTATAATTGCTGATTTACTAGGTAATAGTGAAAATATTGAAAATATAAGTCATTGTTCAACTAGAATGCGAATAAAAGTGAAAGACGCCACTAAAATAAGGTTAGATGAATTAAAGAATAATGATCTTATTAGTGGTGTAATAATTAATGATAATTTAATTCAATTTGTTGTTAGAAAAAATATTGAAGATTTTAACAAGGACTTTCTTACTTCAATTGGGTTGTCAGTTAAAAGAATTCCTAATTTATTTGATGTTAAATTATCTTCAAAAAAAGGTTTTTTTAAAACATTAACTGATGGTATAGGAATATTAGTTATGCCAATAATACCTTATCTAATAACTTTATCAATTGTTTCAACATTTGAAAATATAGTTAATGGTATAGAGGTAAATGGAAGTAAAATAAGTGATACAGGAGAATTTGCAGAAACATTAGGTAATATTTTAAAAACATTGCAAAAATCATTAGCTCTTGCTTTCAGTATTTTAATACCATGATCTATATTTAAATTAATGAAGGGCAGTGAGGCAATTGGTATTTCAATAGGTGTTGTTCTTTGTGCAAAAGATTTGGCAACAACTAATGATTTTATGGGTTCAGGTAAGCCCTTATTTGATTGAGGATCTAGTGGAAATGTTGAAGGTACTGCTTTTGATTGATCTTTTTCAAATTTAACAAGCGGTTATCCTTGGAAAATATCATATGAAGGTCAAATTTTGCCACTAGTTATGATTGGTTTTATGGCAGTTTATCTAGAAAGATTAGTTAGAAAAATAAAATTTGGAGTTATAAAAGAATTATTGGGTATTCCATCAGTTTTAATTATTGCATTCTTTGTAGGACAATTATTATTAGCACCAATAGGAATGCTTATAACATTTGGTATGAATAAAGCTGTTTTATGAGCAACAACTCATTCAATAGCAAAATTTATATTTAATCCAATGTTTGCTTTATTACTACCATGGTTAGTTGTAACGGGATTTATCCAAATATTTGTTGTTGTAGCATTACAACAATTTATGACTTATAATGCTACATCAATTAATCCAATGTTTACACAGCTTAATGTATCAGTTGCAACAAGTGTACTTGCATTTGCTATAATGAATAGAAAAAATAAGGAACTACAAAAAACAGCAGTACCATCATATTTAATAGCATTTGTAGGAGGTTCAACTGAACCAGCATTGTTTGGTGTAGCTTTAAGATTCTTATTTCCGGTAATAGCAGTCAGTATAGGAACAATGGCTGGTGTTATTATCACAACTGCTTCAGGAGTGTTAACTACAATGGGCCCATGTTCATTATTAGTTTTCTTGACAGTTATTCCACAGGCGGCAGATGTACATAATGGTTTTGATATGACAACTTGAGCAGGAACTGGTTTTTTATGAATGGCAATTGCTCTTGCAGTAACAATAAGCACTACTTTTTTAGTAACAATATTACTTTCAAGAATTAATTACTTTAAAAAAATGACAAAAAATATTTTAGATAGAGATTTTTCACCAATACCTGGTGCAGAAATTGAAACTAAAAAAAATAAATTAGCAAAAACTGTTAAATAGGAGAACTAGAATGAAAAGAATCAAAGAAATAGAATGAAAAAAATATAATGAAATTGATAAAAAATATTATGAAGAAGCTAACAAATTAGTTGAAAGTGATAGATATTATAGACCACTTTATCATATTGCTCCTCCAAATGGATTATTAAATGACCCAAATGGTTTATTGTTTAAAGATGGTGTTCACCACATTCATTACCAATGATCACCAGTTACACCTTATCATGGATTTAAACATTGAAGATATGTTACAACTAAAGACTTTATTAATTATCAAGATCATGGTGTTTCTATGATACCAGATCATGAAAAAGAAAAATATGGTTCATTTTCTGGAAGTGCTTATGATTTCGGAGACGAAGTAAAAATTTATTGAACTGGAAATATGGAAGATGGTAAAGGGGAAATGACTGAAGAAGTTCAGTTGGTAGCAGATTTTAAAAACGGTAATATTATAAATAAAAAAATAGCTGTAGAATGAGATGGCAATATTTTTACACCACATGCAAGAGATCCAAAAATATTTGAATATAATAATAAAAAATATATGGTTTTTGGTGTTAGAACAAAATCTGATGATTTAGGTGGTATCGCTTTATATGAAATGATAGATTATGACAAATTTAAATTCAAAACAGTGCTTAAACCATCAATAAAAGGAAATGATTATGGTTATATGTGAGAATGTCCAAACCTAGATTTTCTAAATAATCAATATTTATTAGTTACATCAGCTGAAGGTTATTTTAATAAAGATAATAAATATGAATTGAATAGCTCAAGAAATGTTGTATACACTATTTTAAATAAAATTGATCTTGATGGTACAGAACTAAATGAAAAATTTGCAATGAAATGTGCTGATTATGGATTCGATTTTTATGCCCCTCAAACATATAGAGTGAATAATAAATTAGTTTGATATGGTTGGTTTGGAGCAGTTGATGTTCAATATCCAACTGATGAATATTCATGACACTCAATGTTAACTATTCCAAGAGAGTTGAGCATTCAAAATGATATTTTAATTCAAAAACCTTTTGAAGATTTTAAAAATAATATATTATTTAATACTAAAAAACAAAAATCAAATTCATTAAACCTAGAAAAAGCTAAACACATTAAAATTAATTTAAAAGATAATTTAAGTTTTAAAATTATTAATGATAAAAATGAATATATTGAAGTTAAATTTACAGATGATGAAATAATAATGGATAGAAATAACCAAACATCTAAAGTAGATTGAGATTATGAAAACACAAGATATGCAATACGAAAAATAAAAAATGAGTCTCAAATTATTGAAATATTTATAGATTCTTCTTCTATTGAGTTATTCGCAGATAATTATCAAACAATATTTACTTCTAGGTTCTTTGTAAAAGACTTTAATAGAGTTATGTTTAATAATGAAATTGAGTTTGAATCATCAGATATTAAACCAATGATTTTAAATAAGTAGCAAGCAATTTCTTTGTTAATTTAAAAAAAGGAAACTAAATTTTTTATATTTTATTTAAAATGACATTTTTAGATTCCTTTTTTTCTATACTTATATCAAATACATTTTTATTATAAAAAAAAAAAAAAAGCATTTATTACTTAACTATTGAAACAAAAAGTATATAAGGTATAATTTTTTAAGAAAAGGATAATAAATAATGAAAAAAATTATATATGAAATTGTTTTTATAACTATAATGGCTTTTTTATATTATTTATATAGTTCTTGAGTTGATAAATTTGATACAAATGAATTAATTTATAAAATATTTAGTCCATTTAAATTATTAATTCTTGCATCAATTTTTTCTATTTTTTATGGCGCTATTAAAACAATTTTATTTTATAATATAAAAAATTTAAAAGATTATAAAAAAAATTTAAGAAACAATATTTTATTCGAATTTGAAATAACTATAAAATATTTAAAAGACTTAAAAAATAGTCTAGATTTAGGCGATACAAATAAAATTAAACTTAATATAAAAGAATATAATTCAATCAAATATAAACCAATTTATTTAAATTTATTAATTGATGAAGTTACTACAAGAATATTAAGTGATCACGATTATAGTGATTTAATTCAATCTTGCAATCTTGTTATAAGAAATATTGAAAATACTTTTGAAAAAGAAAAAAGTAGGATGTCTCATAAAAAATCAGAAAGTTTTTTTATACTGAAGAGAGTAAATGAATATTATAATATTAATAGCTGATTTGTAATAAGTTTTTTTCTTTCAATACATAATAAAGATGTTCATTCACATGAATATGAAGTAAATAAATGAAAAATAACTAGTTTATATGTTTCTAGATTTTCATATTTTTTATACCCTGCATTTATTTTTTCATTAATTTTATATTTATCAATTAGTATAGTATTTAATGTAACTGAAATACCATTAAATAGATTTTTTTACGGAACTTTTCCAATAAGTGTTTTTTTAATATCAACTATTTTATTTATTATAAATTTAATTTTAAATAAAAAAAAATATAATATTAAAATTTTTTGGTTACATTTAAGTATTTATTTAATTTTTATATTCTTTATTTTCATAGATATGTTTTTAAATGTAATTTTATCTCCAATAATGAAAAGTTCAGATGATTGATATGAATCAGATTTGATTACTTTTTTATGTTATTTAGTTTATATAGTTTTATCTACAATGTTGCTAAGTTATATTTTTACAAGTATTTTAGAATTAATAGAGTATAAAAAAATTAATTGAATAAATTTAATATTTAATATTTTTTTACCATTAACAATATTTATAAATTCAACAATTTTAAATTATTTATCTGTCAATGATACAAATTCAAATAAGCTATACTTAATAAATTTTTTGATCATCTTTATATATTGATTATTTTCACTTATAACTAGTAAATACATATTTAAAGAATAAAATATTTTACTATAAATATTATATTTTATATATATATTGTTATAAAATAAAACCTATAAAAAGGAGAAAAAATGAAATATAATATGTTTAAAATTACCTATAAGTATGTATTTGGAATACTTTCTTTTATTTCAATTTATACTTATTATTTTTATAAATTATTTTCTAGACATGATTTAGATGTTTATAATTTTAACTATGAAATTTATTCATTAGATTATTTTACAACATTTACATTAATATCTAATGTTTTATGTCAAATATGATTATTGTGAGCTGCTATACAACCAAAAAAAGAAGGTTACAATAAATTTTTAAGTCAAACAACTGCTTTAACATTTTCTGTTATGATAACAATTACATTTATTGTGTATAATTTTATACTAGTACCTTTAGATACTGGTTTTCCAACACATCCATATGATGCTTTTGCAACAGTAGTTAATCACATAATTACTCCAATTGCATTTATAATTTATTTTATATTTTTTATGAACAATAAAAATACAATAATATTAAATCAATTCTTCATTAAAAAATTTTGAATTCAATTTGTAATATTATTTGGTTATTGTATTTTCTCATTAATAAAAGGAGAACTTCGTTATAAATCTAATTCATCATTATATGAAAAGCCTGGTGGTGGAAACACTTGATATCCTTATTTCTTTTTAAATATTCATAATTCATCTGGACCTTTAGGTATACCTGGAATTGGTTGATTTTTTATTGCATTCTTTTTAATTATTTCAGTTATGGTTGGTTTTACATACTTATATAATTTTTTAAGTAATAAACTAATTAAAAAAAATCAATAAAGTTAGTTGATATTTCTAAAAAATTTATAATATTATGGTTATTTCAATAAAAACAATGTATAGTAATAGTGAAGGAGAACTATTAAATGAATAAAGTTGTTAAAGTAACTATTACAAAAACTGTTAACTTTGGTGCATTCTGTGACGCTGATATTGACGGAACTGTTTACAAAGGTTTAATTCATATTTCTGAAATAGCTGACAAATACGTTTCTGACGTAAATGAATTTGTTTCAGTTGGACAAACTGTTGATGGTTATGTTATATCAGTTGATGAAGCAAACAAACAAGCAAAAATCTCTCTTAAAAGAGTTTAAAAATTATAAATAAGATTTCATTAAAATAGTAGTAGTTACATAATATCTTTATTATTTGTATTTCTATTATATTAGCTTGAAAAATTTTATTTAAAAATGTAGTCTTATGACTACATTTTTTTATTTTATTTAACATTTTCCTTTAGCAAAATTAGTTGTTTTTTCTCTGTATCTCTTTAAATTAATTCATAATGAACCTGAATGTTTTGCATTTTCAAAAAGTTCAAGTTTACTAATTTTTTTATTCTCAATTGATGTTTTTAAATAATATAAGACTATTGAATTATCATATAATACAAAATCATCTTCTTTACCATGAATATATAGTATTTTAAGATCATTTAAATCATCATTTTTTATAAGTAAATTAACTTCTTTTAAATCAACATCAGTATATTTTTTAAAGTTTTTATTAATATTAAAAGACATTAATCATCAAGGTAATTTCAAAGCTCTTTTTAAAAAGTATCTTATTTGTGGAATTACTTCACTAAATGCACAATCTGCAATTATTCAATCTACTTTATTGTTTTTATAATATTTATTTGCAAATAACAATGATGTACTTGCACCCATACTAACTCCAAATACTCCAATTTCTTCTACCTTATAACACATTTTTATTCATTTTATTACTTCATCTAATACAATAGCATTTGTATAACCAAAATCTGATTTAGTACCATATGTCTTTCCATGAGCATATGCATCAAATGTTAAAATATTATATCCTTGTTTATAGAAATGAAATATGTTTCTTAATGCAAAATATTTATTTCTTTTAAAACCATGTAAGCCAACAATTCATTTATTACTATTTTGATTTCTTAAAATTAATGAACTAATTTGTTTTGAAGTATAACCTATAAAAAATTCTTTAATTTGATCTTTTGGTATGTCAAAGTCATTTACATTGTGTTTTTTTAATTCACACAACAATTCTTCATAACTATTAATTTCAATATTATTATCATTTAAACCTGATCGTTTATACTTAAATAAATACACCCTAAATACTTTCGAACATATTCAACTTAATAAAATCACTAAAGGAAATAGTAAAATTACAAAAGTAATATTAAACCAATTGTAATGGTATTTCTTTAAATTCCTATAATGTTTTTTATATTCCATAATTTTACCTCCTTTTCTATATATTATTGTAAAATAAAATTACTATAAAAAAAATATTTTAATAAAATCATAAAATAAGTTTTTAAATTATTAAAATATTTTAGAAAGGATTAATATGTCTAAAAAAATTATTGAAAACCTTTATTTAGGTGACATGAATAGTACTGTATATAATGCTGATTTAGTTATTTCATGTGCTGAAGAAACATTTGATGAAAAAATGTTGTCAAAAAACATTAATGTAATAAATGAAAATAAAATTAAAATGAAAGATAAAAACAAATACTATTATAGATTTGAAGATTATCCTTATGTTGATTCATTAGATATAAATTTAATTAAAGATGTATTTAATTTAATCGATAATAATATTGAAAATAAAGTTATTTATATTCATTGTATATGAGGTGTTAACAGAAGTGCGAGTATTGTATTTATGTATTTGGTTAATAAAGGGTTTTTAACTAATTCTGATTATAATAAAGCTAGAAGGGATTTTTTAAGCATTTATCCTAAACATAGTCCAAACCCAGGTTGAAAAGAATTTTTAGAAAAAAATTATCCTTATAACTTTAAATAATATAGAATGGTAATAAAAAAATGACTAATTCTGACTTTGTTATATTAATAATTTTCATAACTTGATTTTTAGCATTTGTTATTGCATTAATCTTGTACTTAATAAATAGATTAAAATATAAAAAATTAAAAACTTTTATAGATAAAAAAACTAATCTTATAAATAAATATAAGAAAGAATTTATATTAGAAAAAATTAAAATTAATTATAGCTTAAATGAAAATGAAAATTGTTATTATAAAGGTTTAAGTTGTAAAATTTACAATATAAAAATAAAAAAAATGAAAATAAACAAAAAACTAATTAGTAAAATTGATGTCTATATAACCAATTTTTCGATTGTTGTGTTATTTTCACAAGAATATATAAAATATAATATAAATAATATTGACTCTTATTATCTAGATCAAAAATACATAAATGGCGAATGGTTAAATACAGTATTCATTAAAATTCAAAATGATAAATTTTTTTTAATAGATGATGCATTAAAAATATATTTCACTATAAATAAATTATTGAAAGGAGAATAAAATGCCAAATTTTAATATAGTTAGTTTAATAACTGGTTTTGTCTTATTTTTAATAATTGCTATAATTAGTTTTTATTTTGTAATTGATCTATCACTTAAATTAAACAAATTAAAAAAATTTAAATCAACTATTTATTACAAAAATAAAGTTCTTATTTTATTGTTTATATTAAATTTTTTATTTTTAAATTTGTTAATAATTATAGCAAATATAATAACATTTATTTTATCGATCATATATATTAATATTTATAATTTTATACCTCTAATTTTTACAATTTTTTATGTTTCATATATTTTATATATATTATGTCTAATTTTATTACTTTATAAATATAATGAATCACTATATATTATTATTTATGAAGACAACCTAATAACTATAAACAATGTAATTAAAAAGAAAGAAATACTTAATATTGACAATGATTTAAAAAGAAAAAAACTATTTTTAACTCACTTTGATGATGGCGCTAAAACAACTATCAAGTTTAAATATGATTATAAATTAAAAGATTTTCTAAATAATTTTATAATTTTAGAAAAAAATTAGCAATATATTATACCAATAAAAATATAAAATTATAAGTTGTTAAAAACTTATTTTTTATATTAAAATAAAGTTGTTGGTTTTTTTAATAATTACGAACAGAGAGGTATAACTTTATGAGAAATAAAAATCTTGGTATTTCAGTTTATCCTGAACATTTTACTGAAGAAGAAACAAAAACTTATTTAAAAAAATGTTATGATTCTGGTTTTAGAAAAGTGTTTTTATCAATTCTTCAATTAGGTGAAAAACCTGATAAATCATTATTAGAATATTATGAAAGAACAATATTGTATGCAAAAGAATTGGGTTATTATACAGTAGTTGATATTGCAGATGTTACATTAAAAATGTATAACATTACTGATAATGATCTTTCATTCTTTATAACAAAAGGAATTGATTGTGTTAGATTAGATGTGCCTTTATTGGCTCAAAAAGTAGCACAAACTACTTATCAAGGTTTAGATATTCAGATTAATGCAAGTAATAACGATCATTTTGTAACTAATATTTGTGATTTTATGCCAAATAAAGACAGATTATTTGGATGTCATAATTTTTATCCATTAGCAGATAGTGCACTTTCAGATGAACTTTTTTTAGAATCTACTAAAATTTTTAGAGATTTAGATATTGAAGTTAGTTGTTTTGTGGGATCGGATTTTGGAAAAAAAGGACCTCAAAAATACGATGTTAGTAAATTAGTTAGTTGTGAAAGTTACAGAAATCTGAAATTAAAAAATCAAATAAAATTAGCTTTATCAACAAATTTATTTGAAACAATTTATGTCGGGAATCAGCCATTAAGTGAAGAAGAAATTAAAAGTATTAAAGAAATAAAATTTGATAATGTTTTTGAATTTGACATCAAATTAGAAAAAAATGTCACTGATTATGAATTGGAAATAATAAATTTTAACAATCATTTCTGAAGAGGAGACGCAAATGAAAACTTCATTCGTTCAACTCAACCAAGGGTAGTATTTAAAGATGATATTAAACCTAATAATATCAATAACACTTATAACTTTGGGGATGTTTGTATTATAAATTCCAATAATAAACACTACCAAAAAGAAGTGTTAATAGTACTTAAAGATAATTATAAAAATTTTGATAATACAGTAAATAAAATAGGGCAAATATCATCAGATGATTTACTACTGTTAAGAAATATTAAACCATGAAATAAATTTAGGTTTAATATCATTTAATAATTTTACAGAAAGTAGTGAAATTCAATATGATGAAAAGTATCTTAAATCAAATTAATCAAATAGCAAAACACTCAGATAATATTAGTTTTAAAGTAATAGCTGAGTTTATTGGAAATAATTTTGAAAATTTAGATAATTATACAATTTTTGATGTGTCTAAGTTAACAAACACCAGTGCATCTACAATTACAAGGTTTTGTAAAAAAATAGGTTTAACTGGATATAAAAGTTTATATTGAACAATCCAAACACATAAAAAAATAATGGATGAACAAAATGAAGCACCATACGAAGAAGTTAGATGCATGTTAACTGATGTTGTAGTAAATTCTATAAATGGAGCTGCATTTTATTCTAAAAATAGAATTGAACGTATTGTAAATTCTATAAATGAAGCAAAAAATATTTACATTTTTGGAACTGGTAATGATTCATTTTTAATACATTTATTTATTAATTGACTTATTAAAATTAATCTTAAAACATTTTATGTAGCAGATTTAACATGTCAACAGTCTTTTACAGAAATTATCAATTCAAATGATATTGCAATTGTAATTTCATATTCATTAAAAGAAAATGACTATTCTAATATAATTGAAAAATTAAATTATAAAAACATAAATACATTAATAATAACAAATGAAAATGAAAATGAATTAATAAAAAATAAAGATCTTACTTTGAAATTACCAGTCAATGAATCTATTAATAAATCTAACGACGAATCATACTTTGCAGTTCTTTATTATTTAAGAATTATTTATTATAAATTATTAGAACTAAATAGACACAAAGTAAATTTTAATAAATTGTGTATAAATTAAAATTTATTTCACATTAAAAAATAAAAATCTAAAGTATTAATAATATAATTTTTATTGGAAAGGATTGTTATAAATTAACATTCTTACATTGTTTAATATTCAAGAATTAGCATTTCTTATCAATAAAATTCCTAATGTTTTAAACCTAGTTTAACTAGGTTTTTTGTTTATTTATATATATAATATATAGAGTTATAAATTAATTTTATTAAATAAACACTTTATATGTGTTTAAAAAAATGTAAAATTATATAAAGGAGACATTGGATTATGTTAGAGTATTTTTTAAACAAAGAAGAACAAAAAGCATTTTCAAAAGCAAATTTAAACAAGCTTAAAAAAGAAGATTTTTTTAGTTACTTACAAATGGAAGAAAGAGTATTAGAATCATTAATCAATTATTTTGATACAACTGACAAGAAAAATCTGATTTTAGAAATGAAAATTAACAAGCAAAAAGATTATGTTGATAAGTTAAATAAATACTATTATGATGTTATATTGTTAAAACCAACTGAAGAAATGGATATAAAAAGAATTGCAAAAGAATTTAAAAAAACTATAAAACCTTATAAAAAGATTTTAAAATATTAATATGGAGTCGTTAATTATTAAAAATGCAAAGTTTATAAAATCTGCTGCAAGTAAGGAAGGTTGAATTCAAGATTCAATTAAGGAAGTTTGTTTTATTGGTAGAAGTAATGTCGGTAAATCAACTTTTATAAATTCATTAACAAATAATAAAAAATTAGCTAAAACATCATCGACCCCTGGTAAAACTAGACTTTTAAATTTTTTTGAAATAAATAATGGTGAGTTTAGAATTGTCGATGCTCCTGGTTATGGATTTGCAAGAGTGAGTAATGATTTAAAAATAAGTTTTGCAAAAATGATGGATGAATATCTTACAAATAGAGATAATTTAAAGTTCATTTGTCAGTTAGTAGATCTAAGACATAAACCAACAAACGATGACATTGAAATGTATAATTTTTTTAAGTATCATAGCAAAAAAGTTTTTATTATAGCTACAAAAAAAGATAAATGTAAAAAAAATGATATTAAAAAAAATGAAAAACTTATTAAAGAAACACTTAAATTAAGTGAAGGTGATGAGTTCTTATCAATTTCATCAGTTAATAAAGATAACTTTGTTAATGTTTTAGATAAATTTAAGACTCTATTTTTATAAAATATAAATAAAAGAAGGTTGAAAAATGGTTGATACTATAAAAAGAATTGCAGCAACTGATATTGATGGAACAATTCTTTATAAATGAGATGAAATATCAAAAGAAAACAAGTTAAGTTTATTAGAATTTCAAAATAAATCTAATAATGCGCTTACATTAGTAACTGGAAGAAATTATTTTCTTGTTGATTTTTTAGTTGATGAATTAAATATCAAGTTACCAATAGTTTGTTCAAATGGTTCTTCTGTAATAGATCCAATTACAAAAAAATATATCTTTAAAAATCATTTTAAAAAAGATGAAATAAAATTAATAATGGAAGAATTTCATAAAAATAAAATTGATTTTGTTATGCATAATGATTTTAGAGCTCATATAATAAAAAATGATCCATGATATAAACATTTTTGTACAAGTGATGCTAAAATAAAATTTGATGATAATGAAAATAATAAAACTTTTTATATATATAACTCAATAAGAGAATTAATTGATGAGTCAGTTAAAAATGATAATGAGTTTGTAAATATTGTATTGGACTGTAATACTTCTGACAAAATTAATTTAGCAAATAAATTAGTAAATAAATTGAACTTACAAAGTGTACAATTTGATTATCCTAGTGGTGCAAAAATCGAAATTTACAAAAAGGATGTTACTAAAAGTTATGGCTTAAGAAAACTTTTAAGACATTTAAGTGTTCAAGAAGATGATTTATATGTATTTGGAGATAATGTAAATGATATTTGTATGTTTGAAGATTTCAAAAATTCATTTGCAGTTGATAATGCAATATTTAAATTAAAATCACTTGCTAAGGAAGTAATTGAAAATGTTAGAGAGGGTGCAGTAGGAAAAAAACTGAATAATTTAATAAAAGAAGGTATCTATTTTAATATATAATCTTTAAAGATTTATTAAAATAAATACTTTTTTTTGAAATTAATTCTAAACATAATGATATCAATTCATTAAATTATTAATATATATTATAGTATATGTAGGTTATTAATTATTAACAAAATAACTAATATTTAATAGCTATTAGTAATTTATAAGGGGTACTATTATGTTGAAAACTATGAAATCAAAACCAAATTTTGTTTCTATGGATTTAGGGACCGCTAATACTCTTGTCTATATAACTGGACAAGGAATCGTTTATAATGAACCTTCAATTGTTGCATATAAAATTAGAGAGAATCGAATTATTGCAGTTGGTATTGAAGCCTATAAAATGATTGGAAAAGGTAATAAAAATATAAAAGTTATAAGACCTATGGTAAGTGGTGTAATAACTGATATACGTGCAACTGAAGCACAATTGAAACATATTTTTGAAAAATTAAGACTTACAAAAATACTTAAAAATTCTGTAATGTTACTAGCTTGTCCATCAGTTATAACTGAATTGGAAAAATCTGCTTTAAAAAAAATTGCAATAAATTTAGGTGCTCAAGAAGTATTTATTGAAGAAGAAGTTAAAATGGCTGGACTTGGCGGTGGTGTTAATATTTATGCACCTGTAGGAAATTTAATTATCGATACTGGTGGTGGTACAACTGATATTGCTGTGGTTTCATCAGGTGATATTGTTGTATCTAAATCTATTAAAGTTGCTGGAAACTACTTAAATGAAGAATGCCAAAAATTTATTAGATCACAATATGGATTAGAAATTGGTAGTAAAACAGCAGAGTCAATAAAAATAAATATTGGTTCATTGAGCAGATATCCAGATGAACGAAGAATGAAAGTTTATGGACGTGACGTTGTTTCAGGTTTGCCAAGAGAAGTTGAAATTACACCTGAAGAAGTTCGTGAAGTATTAAAAGTACCAGTATCAAGAATAGTTGACTTAACTGTACAAGTTCTTGAAGATACACCACCAGAATTAGCTGGAGATATCTTTAGAAATGGTATAACAATTTGTGGTGGTGGAGCACTTATTAGAGGTATTGATAAATACTTTGCAGATACTTTGCAATTGCCAACAAAAATAGGAGAGTTGCCATTATTAGCAGTTATAAACGGAACTAAAAAATTTGAAGCTGAAGTATGACACATGATTGATCTTTCTAAGAAAAGAATTCAATTAGACACAATAATTTAAAGTAAGTATTAACTTACTTTTTTTTATAATAAATTGTAAATAAAAATAAATATTATATATAATTAATATTGAACTAAAAGGAGAATTATGAAAAAGATTATTACTTTACTTACTTCTATATCTTTAACAGCATCATTATCAACATTTGCTATTTCATGTGGTAAAAAAGAAGAACAAGCCAAAACTATATTAGGTAATATTATAACTAATTTAGATTTAGGTGATTTGCAAAAAGGGGAAAATGATGTTCCTTCTAAAGAGACAATTTATAATAAAATTTTTGAACTACATAAAGAAAAATGAGAAGAAAACAATATTAAATTTACATTAACTGATTTCAGCATACCATTAGATAGTTGAAAGAATACTTATGCATCAATTGAGGCGAATGAAGATAGTAGTTTCACAGGAAAAGTTTTAGTTAATTATAAAACTGTTTAATTTATTTTTAAAAGCACCGATTATATAAATGGGTGCTTTTTATGTATTTATTAGGAAAAATTGTAAATATAGAAGAAAATGAAATTACAATAGAAAGTAATAACAATGGTTATATTGGAAAGTTTATTTCTGATAGAGCCTATAAAATAAATGAAGAATTAAAAGTTTGATATTTATTTTATAAAAATGAATATTATATAAAATATTTATTTTTTGATGATTTTAAATTATGAAAATTAAGTACTTTTATAATTGATATAAGTAATGTTGGTTTTAAAACATTGGAAAAAATATATAAAAATATAAATTATGATAATTTAATAAAATATTCTTTAAATTATGATATTGAAAGTATTGTAAACAAGACAAGAGTAAATTCAGTAGTAATTCGTAAGATTATTGAAAAAGTTAGAAAAGAACTTCTTAGTGTAAAATTTTCTAACAAACAACTTACAATAATTAATTCATTGTATAATTTAGGTTATAATTTAAGTTCAATATACTCAGCAATTAGTGAAATCGACTTTAAACAAAAAGATGAAATTATTGTATTAGAGGCAATAAACAAATTAAATGAAGTCAAACAATAACTTAAGACCTAATTGTTTTGATGAATATATTGGACAAAAAAATATTATTGAGAACTTAAAAATATTTATTGAATCAGCTATTAAAAGAAAGGATTCATTAGATCATATATTATTAAATGGAAACAGTGGTCTAGGTAAAACTAGCTTAGCAATTTTAATAGCTAAAACTATGTCTAAGAAGATTTATACATTAAATGGTACTAGTTTACAAAAACCAAGTGATATAATTTCACCTTTAACTTCATTAAAAGAAGGGGAGTTTTTATTTATTGATGAGGTACATGCTTGTTCAAAAGAAGTGTTTGAAGTTTTGTATCCAGTACTTGAAGATGGAAGAATTAATGTAATAATAGGAAAAGAATACAACTCAAAAATAATCAACATTAAATTGGCAAACTTTACATTAATTGCTGCAACAACAGAAATAAATAAGCTTTCAATACCTTTTATTAATAGATTTCCAATTAATTTTAATTTTAAAGATTATAATGATGAAGAGATAGCAAAAATAATAGAAATTAATATTAAAAAAATAAATATAAATTTAAATTACAAAACAATAAATATAATTTCTAAATATTGTAAAAGTAATCCTCGAGTTGCAATAAATTTATTAAAAAGGTTACAAGATTATATTATATGTGATAATGTAAATATAGTAGATGAAAATACTATTTTAAAAATTTTAAATAAACTTGAAATATATAAATATGGTATATCAAGTTTAGAAATTAATTATTTAAAGTTATTGCAAAATTATAAAATATTAGGCTTGGAACATATAGCACAGTTGCTTTCATTGTCACAAAGCATAATTGTTTCAAATATTGAACCAATTTTGTATAAAAATAGTCTAATTATTAAAACACCAAAAGGAAGAAAAATAACATCAAAAGGTGAAATATACCTTAGAAAAATCAATTCTATTTAGATTATTAAAACTCATAAAGGGTTTAATTAATTAATTGAAAAGTGTATAATAAATGTATAGTATGGAGTGAATTCTAATGAGCGAAAAAATCTATAATATTAAGAAGTCAAATTTAGGTAAAATATCATTCCTGGAAGGTACTTCTTTTATTTCTATATCTGCAATTGGCGATGACAATAAAAGATTTAGGGGTGTTTTAATTGTAAGAACACCAGAAGAAGCTGTTAAAAAATTCTCAAGTTGGGCAATGGATTTTGCTTATTCGCATATATCAGATAGATTAACATTTCATAATTCAATTGTAAATTATTTAATAGAAAATTGAATGGATAATGGTATAAAATCATTTCAGAAAGATATGTATGAACATTTTGGTTTTGAAGAATTTAAGGATATGGACCCTGTTGTTTTTATTAAATCAGAACCAGAAATGGTTCCACTATGTATGATACATATAGCAGCTAAATTCACTAATGGTTATTTCCAGGTACCTGTAAATGGTCTTGAAATATCAATTAGATATGTAAAAAATGTTTTAGCAATTAATTTTTGAGAAGATGATATTGATGCTAATAAAATTAACGAGAATGATAAATGTGAATAAATTTAAAAAAATTACACTATCTATAATGATGTTAGCAATACCTTCATCTGTTTTATCATGTTCAACTAATACAATTAATCCAGACTTTGAAAATGCAAATTATTTAGTTGCATATTCTAATATTTTCAATTCTACCAAAAATGGATTTTATAATTTATTACCTGATTTAAAGTTAAAAAATCAAAAAAATAAAAATGCAAAAAAGTTTTTATTTAAAGATAATAATATTGTTTTAAATTGCATTGAGTTTAAATGTGATGATAATAAATTTGAAGGCACTAAATTGACAAATGAAAATTACGCTAATCCAAATTTAATAAATGAAAAAAGTGATTTGATAAGTAACGTTCAGATTGCATTTGATTCTATAGCTTATAGTTATGGAATTGGACCATTAAGTAAAGATAACATATTTTATGATTTTTCTGATTTAAATCTTACAGTTGATTATAACAATACATTTTACAAATTCATAAGAGATGAGGATAATAATAATATTATTAAATTTTATACTACGCAAAGCACAATTATATCTAACAAAGATAGTTCAGAACAGCAAAATAATTATTCAATCCTTAACGAAAATGTCGATTTTGATCTTGATATTATAAAATCTTTTTTACCAGTTTACTTTAAAACTGATGAAACTGTACCAATAGATTATAATCTTGAAGTTAAAGAAATACAGTCTGAATCAAAAGAAGATTCTGATGATAATGAAACTAAATATTATCTTAATTTATCATTTGAATTTGATGAGAAAAAACTCGAAAACGAACCAATAATTGATAACCTTGCTAATATTCTTACAAATATTTTATTTTACATTGAACCAATTAAATTTGTTGATAAAACTCATGAAATTTTAATAGAAAGTAATGAATCAAATACTGGTGATGAGCCAAATGTTGGTGAAAAGCTAATTGATGTTTTAAATTCAGAACCAGAAGAAGAAATTGATTATTCAAAATTAGAATACTTTAGAAATAAAACTTGAAAAACAAGTACTTTTAGCAATCCTATTAATATTAAAGATAAAAATATAAGTTACATAGAAATTAAAACAAAGTACCATAATTTGCCGCCAAAAGAGGAAATAGAATAATGAAAAAAATATTATCTTTATTAACAGCTTTATCAATGTCTAGTACAAGTATCAGTGTAATTTCTTGTGAACAAATTGAATCATTTCCTTCTAAACATGCAAATGTCAATACAACTACTCTCGAAAAATTTTTCTTACCAGAAAATAACTTAAAACCATATAATACAAAATATATGGAATTAATTAATAATTCATGAGAACATATCGGTTTCAATAATAATATATCAACACATAAAATAGATCATAGCATTGTAGATATAAGTGAAAAAGAATTATTAACAGATTTTTTTAATAGTTTAGTAAATTTATATACACCTTCAAAAGATAAAAACAATCTATATGACTTTACAGGTTTAACATTTTATATAGAAAACATATTTTTAAATCTTATAAGTGTTGACGTTAATCTAGAATTAACTGTAAACTCTGATATTGCAATTACTATTAAAAAAGGTTGAAAAACAGTTGGTAAAATTCTTTTAACTCTTGAAAATGACATACCATACAACATAAATGAAACAATATACTTTATAAATAAAATTTTTTATTCAACAAAATTTGTTAAATCAATTACTAAAAATGAAGATAAAAAAACAATTGATGTTTTTGATTTTATAATTAATAGTAATTTAAATGAAAAAAATTTCGATGAATTTTTTGAAGATATAACTATAAAATCAAAATTAATAAGTAATTTATCATTTGCAAAAAAACAATTCTCTTTTGTAAATGATAAAGATATTTTATACTTAACATTTAATAATTTTAAGTATAAAATTATCTCTTAAACATATTGTTTTCATTTTTGTACAAATAATTAATTAAATCAATCTTTGAACATAATTCTTCACAAGACATTATCCCTTTATTGAAAATAATTATTTTATTATTATCAACATTCTTAATATTGGTTATGTCTGAAATTTCTGAATCATCTATTTCACTCGAAATTATACTATTAAAATAATGCTCAATTATTTCACTTGCTTCAAGTTTTTTTATAAAGTCATCATCTGATTCTAGTACTTTTAATTCTTCTTCATAATTAATACTTTGTTTCTTATTTTGATTTGACCAAGATTTAAATAATTCAAGACTTTCATTATAGCTACTTTCAATAATATATTTTAAATCTTCATAATCTATGTCATTTATTGAAGTTTCATTCCCGAGTTTATTTAAAATACTATTAAATAACTTAGTTGAATTACCTAAATTTTTTGTAATATTATTTATTTGCATTTTTATAATTAATTCGGTTATTTTTTCTTCTATATTTTTACCTTCCTTATCAAGAGTTTCAGCTATTTCTTCAGAAGCTTCTTCACTAAATAATTTTAAATCATCTGTTTTCATTTTATAAAAATTATGTTTATTAACGAATTTTTGCATTGAATCATAATCTTTTATTTCTTCTAAATCAGTTTTTATTGAGTTTAAATAAAAGTTAGCAACGCTCATATTTAATTTAAAACCGCCTAAATCAGATTCGTTATCATTCAAAAAATTAGATTTAATTAGATTAATTTTTTTTATAAAGTAATCTTTAAATCATTTTGCAGATATTTCATCAATAAATTCAATTAAATTTTTATTGCTTTTCATTTCTTCACCTATATTTTTATATTACATTATAATACTATATTATATTAAAAAAATTATGATATTATTTAAAAGTAGGTATAAATGATGAAATTAAATTCTATTCAAGTTATTGATGAAGGATATTTTCTAATAAATGAAAATCAAACATTTAGATTTGATAAAGAAGTTGCAAAAAATTACATTGAAAAAATTGAGTTTCCAATTATAATATTAGATACTGAATTTTTTAATTATTCCCATGATATCAATAATGAATTTGAAGAAAAATTATATAATGAAAATAATAAAGATTTAGTTTACGTTGTGCAATATTCTTTTGCCAAATCTTTAAAAGAAATATCATCAAGAGATAACAAAAAAGCAATTAAATCAATAAGCATAAAAAGAAGTTATAACGATAGTAGTTATAATTTTTATAGTCAATATGAAAAAATGATAATTTCTTTTTTAAATATGTGTCGCAATAAAGATATCAGAACTATTGTGTGTGCAGGGGCAAGTAATGATATAAAAATTATTAAACTATGAGTTAACAATAATAGAAAATTGTTTTCTAAGAAACCACTAAAAATGACTTATTTAAATAAAGAAAAAAATGAACTAAATGTAAAAAACTTTGATGTTTATGATATTCTTGAAAATTGTTTTTCATTTTCAAACACAAAAAATGATGGTACTGAATTTTGAAATAAAAATAATTTACCTTCTGGGAAACAAAATGATGAAATGATTACATTAACTAGTATGAAAAAATTTTTTGATTGGTTTGAAGGAAATGTAGATAATATTTTCAAGAATGAAAAAACAGATATTTATTCTATGTGCTGTGAGACATATTCTTTTTTTTCATATCCAAATACTAAAAAAATTAGTTTTGAGTCATATAAACATATGAATAAAACTTTAAAAAAAGTTATTGATCATTGTTATAATGATGTTCTTAAGATTTTAATTTTTTTAGAATTTATTTATGAATTTACTTATAATAATTATTTTAAAAATAAATTTATTAAAAAATAGTTTTTTTTAAATAATTAGGTATAATTTAATAAATGAAAAGGAGAAATATGCCATTCTTTAATAATAAACGAAAGCTTAAGCGCTAAATATTTGAAAGTTCAAATATTTTTTATTGCGCGAAATCTTTAAATTATTATTTAGATAGGGGTATTTATGTCAAATAGAGTAAAATCGTTAACGAAAATCTCAATATTTTTAATGAGTTTTTCAACAATCTTTGGATTTAGAAATATAATTAATAATCAAAATCAATTTGGAATATTAGCAGCCATTTTATTTTTAGTTGGTGGTGCTATTTATGCTATTCCATTAGTTATGATAACTTCAGAATTTGGAAGTGTTAAAAAATTAAAAGACCAAGAGTCTGGTTTGGGTAGTTTTTGTGTTTTTACATTAGGTAAAAAAGCAGGTTTTCTTGCAAGTTGATCAAGTTATTTTGGTAACTTATTCTTTTTTGCAACAATTGCACCTTTTACAGTTATTGCACTTAGTTTCTTTTTTTATGGTGCAAATGGATTTGATCAAATTGCTAAAATTTTAGTTGATAATAGTGGTCTTTCAACTGATAATTCAACAAGAGTTGGCGCTATAACATTAACATTATTTTCAATAATTTTATTTTGAACAGGAAGTTATGTATCAAAAAAAGGACCAAAATGATTAGGTAAAGTAACAAACATAGGTGGAATAGCAAGCTTATTATTAGGTTTAATTTTTATTATAATTGCATTACTTTATACTTTGCCAACTAAAGGTATTTTAACCAATATGAATTCAAGTTCATTTAATCCAATTACTGATGAAGAAAATGGATTTGATGGTGATTGATGATCATTTATTGGTGCATTTCCATGATTAATATTTGCTTATAACGGAATTGAAACTATGAGTGTATTTATTAAAGATACAAAAGGTGGTGCAAAGACTTTTAGAAATGCTTCACTAATCGGTATTATTTTAGTTGTGTTTTTGATGTTTATGGGTACCATTTTATTAAGTCTTACAATTTCACAAAGTCAAATTACAAAATGAGGAATTTCTAACTCATATTATTATGTTTTCCCAGCAATTTTAGGATTGGACATTGATTCTGGTGGTGGTAAAGCAATCATACATATTGTTGGATTAGTAACAGCGTTAAATGGAATAGGTTCTTTATTCTTTTGAACTTCTGCACCAGCAAAAGTTTTCTTTTCAGAAGTACCAGAAAATGTTATGGGTAAATTTTTATCAAAAACAGATAAAAATGGTACGCCAGTAAACGCTCTATACATTCAAGCAATTGTTGTTGCGATAATTTTATTGATTGTTGGTGCAACGACAACAGGTGATACAGATCAAGGTTCTAGTGAGTTTTTAACAAGAATAATTCAATCAGCAACAACACTAGCAATTGTTCAAATGTTCTTTTACTTTGTAGCCTATATTAAATTAAGAATTAATTTTAATGATGAAGAAAGAGACATTATATTTTTTAAAAATAAAAAAATACCAATAACTATTTCAATAATTACTTTGGTATTACTTGGAATAGCCTTCTTTTTTGGTGTTATTCCAAGTGTAAAATCTTGACAAACTGATTGGGTTAAATCACTAATTGATTTTTTATTCATATTTGGTGGATTTGTATTTTTTATAATTGTCGCAATTTTAGTATGACATTTTAATGTTGAAAGAAAAAATAAATTAATTAATAAAAAAACACAAATAGAATCTATAACTAATGATGAAAAAAACATTGATAATTTAACTGTTGAAAATAAAGATAGAAAATATAAAAAAAATAAATAGTAAATACTTTTTAAATAATTTTTATAATATAATTATTTAAAGGTGAAACATGCAAAATTACAAAAGAAAATCATTATTACTAAATTACTTTAAACCTTCTATATATCTTGAGAGTTATAAAAAGGTTAATTTAGCATCTTTAAAAAATAGTGGTATTAAATTATTACTATGTGATATGGATAATACCTTAATAGGATGGAATCAAAGAGTTCCAAGTAATGATGTTTTAAATTTTATTAAAAATGTTCATTATCATAATATGGAGTTTGTATTGTTTTCAAACAATATTAGAAGTAGAGTTGAAAATTTTGCAAAAAAAGCTGGAATAGATAATTATTTTTGAGATTGTAAAAAACCTTTGCTTGGTAAAATGAAACTAATTAAAAAACTTTTTGATTATAAAGAAGAAGAAATGATATTAATTGGTGATCAATTGGTTACTGATGTACTTGTTGCTAATAGAGCTCACATAAAAAGTATTTTAATATCTCCAATAAATAGAGATGTTAGTAGCAACAAATTGGTTCATTATCTTGAAAATAGTTTATTTAAAAAGTTAGCTCAAAAAAATATTCTACATGAAGGTTTTTATGACGAAGGTGATATCGGAGGAAATTATGAAATTCTTTAATGACAATAATGATGATAATAATAAAATTAAGGAAATTGAAAAAGAAGTTAATGATTTAGAGAACAAATTAATTAGTACTTCAAAAACTAATAATGAACAAAAAATCAAACAAACAAGTAAAGTTTCACTTAAAGAATATGAACCTGGCATTGGTAACACAACTAATTTTGATGGTAATGGTCCAAAAAAATGCGTAGGATGTGGGAAAGAGTTACAAATTAATGATGAAAAAATACCAGGTTATGTTATTGATATTGAAAAACAAGACTATTGTTTAAGATGTTTTAAAATAAAAAACTATAACAGACTTGTTGAACAAGATATAAATGATAAAGACTTTATTGAAATTTTAGATAACATAAATAAAGAAAAAGAAAAAATTAGATATTATTATGTTGTTGATATATTTGATTTACCAGGAAGTAGATTAGATTGGTTAGAAAAGTTAATTTCAACAAAAGAAGTGATAATACTTGCTAATAAGGTTGATTTATTGCCAAAAGCAGTCAGCAGTAAAAAAATATTGGATTTTTTAACTGATTATTTTAGTTCATCTCCATTAAAAAACTCAAAAATTATGCTGACTTCATCTATAAAAGATAGTTATATTTTTAATTTAATACTTGAGTTAAGAAAAATTAAGTACGATCAATACATTATAGGTATATCTAATGCTGGTAAATCAAGCTTAATAAATGCTTGTTTAAGACTGAACCAACAAATCCCATCAATAGTTACTTCAAAATATGTTAATACAACACTTGATAAAATAAAGATTAATTTTACTAAAGATAATTTTATTTATGATACACCAGGTTTAATAAAACATAAACATATTGCAATTGCAACAGCACCAAGTTATTGAGATTATTTCTTTTTTCAAAAAGAAATAAAACAAATTACTTATCAATTATACAAAGATCAAACAATATTTTATGGTGGCTTAGCATGATTTAGTTTTGATGATGGTGAGATTTTAAATGAAAAACAAAAACCAAAAAAAACTAGTTTTCATTTTTATGTTAATAAAAGACTACCATTACATAGAACTAAAACATTAAATGCAATGAATTATTTCAAAAAACATAGACATTCATTATCACCAAGATTAAAAGATATTAATTATGATTTCGTAACTCATAATTTTGACTTTGATAAAGTTGACAAAGTTGATATCCACATATCTGGTTTAGGATGAATAAATTTTGAAACATTTAAAGGAATGAAAGTGTCTATAACAGTACCTAAAACAGAATATGGTGTTTCTGTAAAACTGTTAAAGCCATTAATATAGAGGTATATCATGGAAATGGACGAACTTATAAAAAAAATTAATAATTTTGCTAAATTAGCTAAAAGTAGAAGTCTAACAGAATCAGAAATCATTGAAAGAAATAATTTAAGGCAAGAATATTTAAAAATATTTAAAAAAAATTTTGAGAATCAACTTAAAAGTATAAAAATTGTAAATCCAAATGAAGAAAAAAAATAATAAACAATTTAAATTGTTTATTATTTTTTTTATATAATTACATTGGAGAGAAAAAAATGAATAAAGATAACTTAAATGCAATTAGAATTCTAGGAATAGAAGCAATAAATAAAGCAAATTCAGGTCATCCTGGAATAGTATTAGATGCAGCACCTATGTGTTATGCATTATTTGTAAATCAAATGATTATAAATCCTAAAAACCCAAAATGAATAAATAGAGATAGATTTATTTTAAGTGCTGGTCATGGAAGTGCACTTTTATACTCTATATTACATTTATCAGGTTTTAATGTATCAATTAATGATTTAAAAAACTTTAGACAAATAGGTTCAATAACACCAGGGCATCCAGAATTTGGAATAACAGATGGTGTAGAAGCTACAACAGGTCCTTTAGGACAAGGATTTGCAATGGGTGTCGGTATGGCATTAGCAGAATCTCATTTATCTGAAAAATACAATAAAGACAATTTTAAAATAATAGATCACTACACATATGTTTTATGTGGAGATGGTGATTTGCAAGAAGGGGTTTGTCAAGAAGCAATTTCTTTTGCAGGTAGATATAAACTAAATAAGCTTATTGTTTTACATGATTCAAATGACATTCAACTAGATGCTAAAGTTAGTGAAGCACAATCAGAAAATATGATCAAAAAATTTGAAGCTGCTAATTGAAACACAATTAGAGTTAATGATGGCGAAGATATTGATGCTATTAATGAAGCTATTAATGAAGCTAAAAAACAAGACAAACCAACATATATTGAAGTTAAAACTATTATTGGTTTTGCTTCTACAAATCAAGGAACTACAAAAGTTCATGGAGCACCACTTGGCAATGATATTCAAAATGTAAAGGATAAATTGAATTGAAAATATAATTCATTTGAAATACCTCAAAGCATATACGACTTTTACGAAACAAATGTTTCTAAAAAAGGACAAAAGTGTAATGATGATTGAAATGATTTATTTGCTAAATACAAGTTAGAATATCCTGATTTGGCAAATGAGTTGGAAATGTACATTAATAAAAATTGAAAAATTAATATTGATGAATTATTTAGTTTAAACAAAAATACAACACAAGCAACAAGAGTTAGCTCTGGTGAAACTTTCAATTACATTTCAAGTAAAATAAAAGCTTTTATTGGTGGCAGTGCTGATTTAAGTGAGTCTACAAAAATAAAAGGACCTGATGGAAATTATGACTATAACAATAAATTAGGCAGAAATATTATGTATGGGGTTAGGGAATTTGCAATGAGTGCAATAAATAATGGTATTGCATTACACGGTGGTTTATACCCAATTGAAAGTGGCTTTTTTGTTTTTTCAGATTACATGAAACCAGCTATAAGATTATCTGCTTTAATGGGTATTCAAAAATTAATGGTATTTACCCACGATTCAATAGCAGTTGGTGAAGATGGACCAACACATCAACCAATTGAACAATTAGCAATGTTAAGATCAATCCCCAATATTTCTGTTTACAGACCTTGTGATATGACAGAAACTATTGCATCATATTATGATGCAATTTGTAATAATAAAAATAAACCTAGTATAATATTAGCTACTAGACAAAATTTAGAAGAATTAAAACACAAAGATATAAGTAGGGTAGTAGAGGACGTTAATAGGGGTGCATATGTTTTAGAAGAAGACACAAATAGTACAATTACACTTATTGCAACCGGAAGTGAAGTTTCATTAGCATTAAAAGTCAAAGAAATTTTAAATAATAATAATAAAAAGGTTAAATTAATTTCAATGGTTAATATGAATTTATTTTTAAAACAAGATAAAGAATATATAGAATCAATAATCGATACTAAAACTAAAAGATATTCAATAGAATTGTCATCGACTTTTGGCTGACATAAATTCCTTGGCGATGATGGTTTTGCTTTTGGTATAGATACTTTTGGACACTCTGCGCCTTTTAATCATGTTTTAGATCATATTAATTTTGATCCAATAACTATTGCTAATAAAATTTTAGATATGAATAAGTAAATTTATATGGTATATTATTAATTGTATAATTAAAAGCAAAGTTACTTATAGAAAAAAGGAGAAATACTAATGATACCTTGATGAGCTGGACTTATTATTGCTATTGTTGCTGCAATAATTGGTGGAATTTTAGGTTTTATAATTACAAGAAAGGTTATCCAAAAACAACTAAAAGATAACCCACCTATAAATGAAAATCAAATTAGAGCAATGTATAGAAGTATGGGTAGAAAACCATCTGAAGCAGATATTAAAAAAACTATGAATGCCGTTAAAAGAGGGAAATAACGTAAGGTATAATTATGTTATTGTACACGTTTCAAGATAAAAACTTTAGAAGTACAAATGGATACTTGTTATGCACAGAAAAAAATAATGCGGTTCTTATAGATACAGGTTATAGAGAATATAAAAAAATTATTGATTTTACTATTAAAAAAAATATAATAATAAAAAATATAATAATAACACACGGCCATTTTGGTCATTTTTATGGTCTAAATGAAATATCAGAAGCTCATGATAAACCTAATATATATATTGGATACTCTGATTTATTAAACTTATTTGAACCTCATAAAAATACAAGTCTCCTGTTTGAAGGTGTTGAAGCTTACTCTGTTAAGCCTTTAGACAATCTTAAAGTAGTTTTAAATGATATGACAATACAATTAGATGGTTATGATTTCAAAATATATTTGAGAAAATCGCATACATCTGGTTCACTAGTAATTGAACAAGATAAAATAAATTCTGTATTTTCAGGAGATTTAATAACAAAAGGACAAGACCCTTTAATAATTGGTGCTTTTGAAAAAGGGATCGAAAAATCAGATATTATAAGCACATTGAAATGATTTTTTTCATCATTTGAAACGTCTTATCAAATATATCCTGGTCATGGAGAAAGCAAATTAACAATAACAGAATTTGTAAAAAATGAAATTATATTACAAAAATACTATTTAAAATTTATTGACAAATTTTAAATAGTATTTTACTTTTTCTTAAATTTTGGCTCTGTTCCACTTAATAATCTTTTAATATTAGCCTTATGTTTATAAACTAAAAATAATGTAGATATTGTTGTAACTATATTTATTGTTAAAAAACTGTCATAAAAATTATAATTTTTATTTAAATCATGGAACTTGTTGAACCACACAAAATATAAACCATTTGAATATGCTTTATTAAAGAAATTTAAACCATTAATATCGAAATTATTATTACCAGAAATATATGGAACTCACATCAATATACATACTAATAATGATGCACATATTGATGATAAACTAACTTTTTTAAATGTAAAAAATATTAATAAACCACTAATTATAAAAACAAAAAACAGGATAAAGTTCGTAACTAGAATAAGACCTAAAAAACAACTTACTGCTTTTCCTCCTTTAAATTTATAATATATAGGTCAACAATGACCAATTAATGTAAAAAATAATGGTATATAGAAACTTGTCATATTAAATAAATCAGAATTTATTAAATTAAATAGCAAAGCAACTACAGCAGTTAGTACAACTTTAAATGAATCAAGAAACATTATTAATATTCCTCATTTAAGGCCAATGACTCTACTTGCATTTGTGGCACCTGCATTTTTACTTCCAAGTTTACGTATATCTTGTCCCTTTTTTATTTTTACAACCAAAATTGAAAAAGAAAAACTTCCTATAAAATAACCTGCAATGCATGTTAATATTGTTCCTAAAAACATTCTTCACCTCTTATAAAAAGACTATATTAATAATACTATATTTTATAGCAAAAAATAAAATTTTAAGATAAAATTAAAAGAGATAAATTAAATGGAGTTTAAATATGAATTTTAATATAAGTATAGATAAAATAATATTTGATTTTTACAAAAAGGATGTAAAAGGATTAATTTTAAATAAAAAATTTAATTTAAATACAAAACAACAAAATGATCTTATATCAATAAGCAAAAGTGATGATTGTGGTAAATTATTCAATCAATTAAATGAATATTTTAAAAAGAATATTTGAGTTAATGAATACGAATTAAGTTTAATGTTAACACTTATAACACAAAGATATAATTATTTTTATCAAACTGAACAGGAATGAAATAGATTTTTTGAAAACAAGATTTTTTTAGATAATTCAAGCGATTTAAAGCAAAAAATTCACATTTTCTTTGAAAAACAGATTGATATTTATTCTAATAATTATATAAATATAATAAGTAAATTTAACATTAAATCTTGAAATAAAACACTTTATAAAACTGTTGATGATATTTTTAAAAAAATATTAACACAAAGATTTTTTGATAATAAAATTAAAGTAATTAATGAGTTTATCAATTTTGTTAAAAATACTAAAAAAATTTATTCATATCTAGAAGGAATAGGAATAGAATCAGATAAGCAAAAGTTTTTATCAAATACAAACGAAATTAAGATAATCTTTCAATCAATGAAAGACTTAGTTGAACAAATTATTAAAAAAATAGAATTAAATTAGGTATAAAATGTTTGAAGAATACAATGATATTTCAGTAAAAGACGCTGAAGAAAAGCTAAAAAAAATCGAATCAGAATATGAAGAACTTCTAATTATAGAAAAAAGAAATGATAAAAGAATTAGAAAAGGACTTTTATGGTGATTATTGATTCCAGTAGTTGGGTTGTTTATATATTCAGTGACTTTATCAAAAAGAAGAAATAAAGAGCAAAACTATAAAGATATAGTTTCTATTAAAGAAAAATTAGTTTATTTAGAATTAGAAATTCAATATATAAAAAATAAAGTATTAATTAAAGAAACTAATTAATAGGTGATTAAATGTTAAAAATTCATTACTTCAATTATTTAATAAAATTAAAAGTTATTATTAATGAATCTGTTGTATACATTAGTGATTTTTCAAATTGAAGTACATTTGATAACAATAATATAAATAAATTAAAGAAAATAGCAACTGAATTAAATTGTGAAACAAGTATTATTTTGTTTAGAAATAAACCTTTAAACGAAGGTTTATTTAATATGGATAATATAATTAAGATATCTAAGAATTTAAATATAGATAATTTAATAATATATGATTACAATGATAACTATTTAAGTTTCAATAAATTAGATCTTTTCAATAATATGAATAATGAACTTTTATTTAAAAAAGTATTAATTCCAGAAAATTACTATATTAATAAAGTTTTTAACACTAAAACTTTTAAAGAATTCTATAATGATAATTGTATAATAATTGATGACTTTAATGAAAAAAAACTAGACAGTGATGCATACATATCCATTGTAAATAATGATTTTGCAACTTTTCAAAAGATAACTGGTTGTTTTTATAAAATTGATGGAGTTGTTCAAAAAGGTAAGCAACTTGGGAGAACAATTGGTTTTCCAACAATTAATATAATAATAAAAAATAAACTAATTATTAATTATGGAATTTATGCTTGTTCAGTTTTTATACATCATTTAAATAAAACTTTTATTGGTGCTGGTTGTTATTGGAAAAATGAACTAAATCAAGAGGTATTTGAAGTTCATATATTAAATTTTGATATGGAAATCTATGATTGAACAGTAACGATTCAGTTACTTGAATGACTAAGAAATAATGTTAAAGTTAATTCCTTAGATGAATTAAAACAATTATTAGAAAAAGACGTAAATTATTGTAAGAATAAATTTAATAAGGAGATTTATGAATAAAAGAGATTATTTTTTAGGTTGTCATGTTGGAATGAATGCTACAAACAACTATCTAGTAGGTAGTGTAGAAGAAGCTATAACAAATAATGCTAATACCTTTATGTTCTTCACTGGTGCCCCTCAAAACACACGTAGAACTGAAACTAGTAAGTTAAAAATAAAAGAATTTAATGAATTATTGATTAAATATAATTTTAATAAATCTAAACTTGTATGTCATGGTCCATATACAATTAATCTTGCCAATACTATAAAAAAAGATACTTTTGATTTAGGTGTTAGACTTTTAAAAGAAGAAATACTTAGACTTAATGATATCGGTGTAAGTAAGTTAGTTTTGCACCCTGGAGCAGCCGTTGGAGCTGAACTACAAGTTGCTTTAGATAGCTTAATAAAAGGATTGGATATGGTCCTCTTAGATAAAGATATAATAAATATAGATATTACAGTAGCACTTGAAACTATGTCTGGAAAAGGAACTGAAATATGTACTAACTTTGATCAATTAAAATATGTATTAACAAACTCAAAATGTAATGATAAGTTAAGTGTTTGTATTGATACTTGTCATATAAATGATGCTGGTTATGATATAAAAAATAACCTTAATGATGTTATAAATGAGTTTGATTTGAAAATAGGTCTTGAAAAGCTATCAGTAATTCATCTAAATGATAGTAAAAATGAAATAAATTCTCATAAAGATAGACATCATAATATTGGATATGGAAAAATAGGTTTTGATGTTTTAAATAAAATTGTTCATAATCCTATTTTTAAAAATATTCCAATTATATTAGAAACACCATGAATTAACAATTTCTGTCCATATAAAGATGAGATCCAAATGCTTGATAATTCAACATTTAATAACCCATTTAAAGATTTGATAAAAGAATAAGTTTAATATGATAATATATATATGAAAAGGTGAGCAAAATGAACAGATTTAAGAAGTTATTATTCAGTTTATTAAGTTTATCAATAATTGCAACATCAACTAGTACAATAGTTAGTTGTCAAGTGGCTACTGATAATACTTATAAAAAATTATCTGACATCCAAAATTTATGAGACTATAAGCAATATAAAACTATTAGTGTTGATAGTTTAAATCTAAATAAAGAAAGTAATAATGATAGAGAAGTTTTATCTAATTTAAGTAATGAAATAATAAAGTTAATAGGATTTAGATTTAATAATTTTGATGTAAATGAAACTGAACTAAAAGGTAAAAATACGTTTTTTGGAAATGAATTAGATTTTAATATATATAAATCAAATGACACCTTAACTAAAGCGATATTTTCAACCAGTACTGGTAAAATTAAAGATTTAAAAACTATTTTAGATCACAATTTTTGGGATGATTCTAATAAAAAAGATAATAAACAGGAAATAAGTCTATTTTTTAAGTATAAATTAGAAAATGAATCAGACGATGATTTAAATACTAAGTTCTTAGATTTTAAAATTACTAATAAACCATTATTTGAATATGAATTTGAAAAAAATGGTAAAATTAACTCAATAAAGTATAAAAAATTTGGTAATTTATTAACGCCAGACTCAAGCGGTGAAGTAGAAAATATTAAAGTTGATAGTTATTACAATAATTCACTTTCTATAATTAAAGATGCTAAATTCGAAGATAATGATAATTTTAAAAAAATTAATTCAAATGCAATTCAAAATTCAGTTAAAGGATTATTTTATTCAATTTATCAAAAGTTTGGGTTATCAGCAAATGATTTTGAATTAAATTTAACAAATAAAGAAATTTTAAATGATAAATTAGAATACACAACAATGTTACAACTTTTTACACCTGAAGAATATCTTACATACATGAGTTTACATAACAAGGATATATTTAAAAATTTAAAAAATATAGCAGTTAGTATATTTGATTCATCTGATTCATCTGATTCATCTAAAGCAATTAAAGAAATATTTGGTTTAGATAATGCTAGGTTTATATAATATGGATTTACCAACAATTAATAATAATGTAACATACTTAAAGAAAAGAAGAAAAAATACTATACAAATTTTATATAGATATTTTATATTAGAATGTAAAACAAACATAAAACAAGAAGCTATTGATGGTTTTCAATTATTAAATGAATACGATGAACAGTTTGAAAATTATATTTTTAAAATTTCAGATGAAATAGACAATTTAATTAATATATGTGAATCTAATTTAGATGAAACTTGAAAATGAAAACGTATTCCAAACATTATAAAAGCAATTCTTGTTAATGCTGTATATGAAATTACAAATAATATAACTCCAAAAGCTATTGTAATAAACGAAAGCATTGAATTAACAAGAAGCTATTTACCTAGTTGAGAAACAAGTTTCATTAATGCAATTTTAGATAAAATTTAGAGAGGTAGATATGAATACTAGTGAATTATTACTAACAAATAATAACTTTGAAAATAATTTAAATAAATTTTTTAAAAGATTAAAAAATTTTTTGTATTCTGGTTTTCATAAATATTATTTAGAATTAAAATTCAGTAATAATTCATTTAATGAAAAGTATTTGATTAGAATTATTAATAACTATCTTGCTTATAATTATTTAAAAAAAGAATTTAAAGAAGTTAAAAAAATAATAGAAAATAAATCAATCTTTGATTATGTAAAAAATACAAATCATAATCTAATGAAAAATAATTTTAAAGAAATTATTTTTTTTACTTTAAGTAAAGTAAATGATAACCAAAAGATTGTTTATCAACAAAATATTGAAAAAATTGAAAATAAATCTTTAAATATTTATGTAAGGAATATAGATGAGCTAAATAAATATATTCATTATAAAGAGTTTTACAACAATGAAAATGTTTATGAATTAAGAAAAAATTTAATAAATGATTATTATAAATTTGATCAAAAATATTTTAATGAAATAAATTCATCTCAATTGACTAATTATGATGAAGAATTACATAAACACTGAAATTTATTTTTTGAAAAAATTATTAAAACCCTTAATAATAAAAATTTTGAATTAAATGCATTAGAATTTGAAAATAAATATAAAAAAATACAGTCATTATTTAAAGAAGGTTCACTTTTAATAATTGATTTTAATGTAGTCAAATTTAAAAATTATCAAAATTATTTTTTAAATAGTTCAAATTTTTTTAAAACTATATTATCTAATAACTTAATTGTTTTAACTATAAATAATAACTTTTTATCATTTACTGATTATTTATGTAAAAGAAACTTTACAAATTTAGATGATTTAATTAAGTTTATTAACAATAAGAATAGTTCATTTGATAATTATGACATTATAAATAAAAATATAGATTTAACTAATGATTTTTTAAGTAAGTATTGGGATGAATTATTAGATGATGATAATTTAAAAAAAACCTTTATAGATAAAAATAACGTCAACATCAATGATGATCTAAAACATATTTATACATTACCAGTTAAAAATGAAGTTACTAATTTTAAAAATTACACGCAATTAATTACCGAGCTAACTATTGAAGAAAATTTTGACCTAATAAATATTGATATAAATAAAGTTAAATCTTTATTTAATAAATTTATTAAAATTTTTAACAATAATATCGATAATATTAAAGTAAGTAAAGAAAAAAATGATAAAAATAAACTACAAGAAATAAAAATAAAGTTTGATAATTTAAGTATTAGTGAGCTTTACGAATATTTAAATACCAACTTTCAAAAAATTAAAAAGCAAATAACTTCTAAGGAATTATCTCATGTTGAAGCTTTAGAATTATTTGAATTGCACATAAAAATAAAAAATAGTATCAATAAACTTGAATATTTATAAGGAGTTTAAAATGGATAAAAGTTTTATTAAAGTTAGTGAGCTTAATGAAAAATTAAAATACTCATTAGAAAATGATGATTCCTTAAAATCATTAAGTATTAAAGGTGAGGTTGCCAATCTGACACATAATATTAAGGGTCATATATATTTTTCATTAAAGGATGCTGATTCTAAAATTGATTGTGCAATTTGAAAATTCAATGCTCATAAATTTAAAAACTTAAACATTGAAGAAGGCACAGAAATAATTGCAACCGGGAATATAACCTACTATGTAAAAACAGGAAAAATTACTTATGTTGTAAATGATTTAAAAATTGATGGAATTGGAGAATTAAATATTCTTTATAACAAAAGATTTAATCAATTAAAAGAAAGTGGTTGGTTTAATGACGAAAGAAAAAAACCAATTCCTAAGTTACCTAAAAATATTGGTGTAGTTACAGCAGCAACGGGTGATGCTGTAAGAGATATAATAAATTCAATTAAAAGAAGATTTCCATTAGTTAATTTATTTATTTTTCCCGCAATGGTACAAGGTGATGAAAGTGCAAAAGACATAGCATCCAAAATCCAACAAGCTAACAATTTTAAAACTAAATTAGATGTTTTAATAGTAGGTAGAGGTGGTGGAAGCTATGAAGATTTATGAAGTTTTAATGAAATGGAAGTTTTAAATGCTATTTATAATAGTGAAATACCAATTATAACAGGAATTGGTCATGAAGCTGATTTTACAATAGCTGATTATGTTTCTGATGCTAGAGCTTCAACACCAACTGCTGCAGGTGAAAAAGCAACTCCAGATGTTAATAATTTGCAACAATTATTAAATAATAAATTGAATATGTTTATAGAAAAAGTAAATACACGAATAAATTACTATAAAGAAATTATAAATACATCATCAAAAAATTATATAACAATAATTAATAATAAAATTGAAAATAGTAAAATTATATTAAATAATCAAAGTAACTTAATAAAAAATTTTGTAATTAGTAAGTTACATAAGTATAATGATTCTATTAAAAATACTAAACAAATATATTACAACAGTATTTTAAATAAAATTAAATATCATAAAATAGAAATCTCTAATTGAAATAGTTTGTGGGAGAAATTAATTATAGATAAGCTGAAGGATTGTGGAAATAAATTAATGAATTATCAAACATCAATAAATAGTCATGATCCTAATTTAATTTTAAGTAAAGGCTACTCAATAATTAAAAATAATAATAAAATTTTAAGAAGTAAAAATGATTTTGATAATATTGATATAATCAATGTAACACTAAATGATGGTGATGTTGATTTAAATATAAAGAAAGGAAATTAAAATGAACAATTTTAATGAAATAATAGAAGAAATTAAACAAATTTCAAATAAGCTAAATGATCCATCAACTAAAATGGAAGATACAATTGAATTATTTAAAAAGGGCAATGAACTTATTAAAAAAGCTAAAGAAATGCTCTTAAACATAGAGGGTGAAGTCAAAAAAGTTATGAACGATGGTTCAATTACTGATTTTGAATAAATATTAAAGGTAAAAAACGATGCATAAAGATGAAAATATCATTGAAAAAATAAAAAGTAATAATGACATCGAAAATTTAGAAAATATTGCAAAGGAAATTCGTAGCTTTTTAATAGACTTTGTACAATATAAAAATGGGCATATTGGAAGTAATTTAGGAGTGGTTGAATTAACTATGTCTTTTTTTGCATTATTTGATATAGACAATGATATTCTTTTATTTGATACTGGTCATCAGTCACATGTTTTTAAACTTATTGTAAACGGTATAGAAAAATTTAAATCATTAAAAAATTATAAAGGTTTAAGTAATTTCCAAGAATTTAATGAAACTAAGTATGATTGAATAAGTAATGGTCATTCTTCAACTGCTTTAGCATATGCATTAGGTTATGGTATATTAGGTTTTAAAAAAAATATTGTGGTAATGATAGGTGATGCTTCATTTTTTACGTCTTATACTCATGGAACACTGTTAAACATAAAAAAGTCAAAAAGCAGAATTATAATTTTTCTAAATGATAATAATGAATCTATTGGTACTTCATCACCAAGGGTTGAAAATATCGAAAAATATTGTGAATCTTTAGATATAAGATATATATATTGTGAAAATGGCAATGACTTTAAAAGTATTTTTAAAGCTATTAATAAAACCAAAGAATTAAACAAGAATACATTGATCCACTTTAAAACAACTAAAGCAATCGGTTATAATGGTGCACTACCATTGTTGTATAATCATACTGCAGAAAAAGAAGTTGAAAATACTTATCCTAAAATAATATCTAAAGAAGTGGAAAAATTATTTACAAGTAAATGTTATTTATTATCACCTTCAATGCTTTATCCCTCAGGTTTTATGAACTTATCACTTAATTTTCCAGAAAACGTTATTGATTTAGGTATCAATGAAGAAATTGTTCTTCTTGTTGCAAATGCGCTTTCAAATGTTAATAAAAAGGTTATTGTTTCTATTTATTCTACATTTACACAAAGAATAGTTGATCAATTAATACACGATATAGCAAGGAATAACAACAATGTTAATTTCTTAATCGATAGGGGAGGTTTAAGTTTCAGTGGGGGAGTTAGCCACCATGGTATTTATGATATTTCTATAGCTTCTAATATTATAAATAGCATAATATGTCAACCTTATGATTATAATGATGTTAAAAACCTAGTTAAATTAATGTTTAATAATGAAAGTAATATTTTCTTTTTGCGTTACGAAAATAAAGAAATTATTAATACCGAAATTGTATCAAAATTTAATATTGGAGATTGAGATTTCTTAATTTATAATAATAAATACAATAAAACTTTAATATCCTATGGTGTTGTATTAGAAAAGTTAAAAGAGTTTATTAAAAAAAATAATTTAAAAATTAATTTAGTTAACGCTAGATTTATAAAACCACTTGATATTAATCTTTTAGAAAAAATAAGATATAATAAAATATATGTTTATGAGGAAGTTTTAGAAACTAACTCATTATATGAAAAAATAATAAATTATTATAAATCAAAAGCTGATGTCTTTGGATTTAATATAAAATCAAACAAAGTTATGCACGGTAATGAAAATGATTTACTTAAAGAATGCTCATTAGATGTAATTAATATTTTTAACTTTATTACAAAGGACTAAGAACATGGAACATAAAATAGCAGATAGAAACTATTTTTTAGAAAAATTACAGAAAGATAAAGAAATAAATAATATTTTAGAAGGATTAACTAACCAAGAAAAAAAAGATGCTCTTAAAGATATCCAAGAAATAAGAAAAATATTACATTTAAAAGAAGCTGTAGATAAACAAATAATTAAGGAATATTCTGACCATATAATTGTACCAACAGGAACAGAAGATACACTAATTAGAGAATTAAATATTTTTAATAAACAAATGTATAGTGACTATCCAACTTTCTATACTCTTGATTTTGATGATTTAGAAAAAAAAGATGAAAAAGAATTAAAAACAATTATAAAACCTCAAAGCATTATACAAGAAAAAACTTTTAAAAAAAATATATTAAATTTATCACAACCACATATTCAAGAGTCTACTCAAGATTTTTCTAATTTATCAGAAGACATAATAGACATAAAAAATGATAATGTTATTCAAGATGCTAATGAAGAAAAAAATGAACTATTCGAAACTTTTAAAAACTTTGAAACAGTATTATCAAACAATCCTGTAAAGATAAAAGTAGAACATTTTGATAATTTATTAGTTGATTATAAAACTGAAGGAAAAGAATTACTAAATAATCAATCTGATTTAGTTGTAAATAGCGAAGACGAAAAAAGGATTGTAATTTCTTCTATCAAGGAGTCATTAGAAAATGGTAATTATCATAAATTAAATTTAAAAAAATCATTTTCACTATCATATTCTAAATATATGCAAAGACTTAAAAATCTCAAAAAAAATATTATAAAAACTTATGGTTCAGAAATATTCACAAGAATAAAAAATGTCATTCAAGAAGAAAATGCTCTTTATTCTAATATAGATAGATCTAATAAAATAAAACAATTAAATCTAAAAAAATTTAAATACAAAAAACGTAAAACAAAGTTTTAATATAAAGGAAAGTTATGAAAGAAAGATTAGATCAAATAATTGTTAATAAATGTTTGCTTGATAATAAAAGTAAAGCTAGAGCATTTATAATGGATGGGAAAGTTATTGTAAATAATGAAAAAGTAACTAAACCAGGAACTATGTTTGATTCTGAAAAAGTAATAATAAAAATATTAAATGATCAAAATGAATTTGTGAGTAGAGCAGGAAGAAAACTTCAATCAGCTGTTGAATATTGACAAATAGATTTATTAAATAAAGTTTGTCTAGATATAGGAAGTTCTACTGGGGGTTTCACTGATTGTTGTCTAAAGAATAATGCTAGTAATGTTTTCGCAATTGATGTTGGTACAAACCAACTTGATTATAAATTACGTACTAATTCAAAGGTTATATCTATGGAAAATACTAACTTTAGATATGTTAACAAAGATAATTTTGATAGAAAAATAGATTTTTTTTGCTGTGATGTTTCGTTTATATCATTAGAAAAAATATTGATACCTTTAAGAGATATAGTTGAGGAAGGTACAACAGGTGTTGTTTTAATAAAACCGCAATTCGAATGTGATAAAGAGGATATTAAAAATGGAAAAATAAATTCTAAAGACAATCACATAAAAGCTATAAAAAGAGTAGTGAACTATGCAATAGAAAATGATTTTAGAATTATAGACATGAGTTACTCACCAATATTAGGCAACAAAAAAAAGAATATAGAGTATTTATGCTATATAATAAAATCAAAAAATGATATAAAATATAATTTTGATGAAATCAAAATATCAAATTTAGTGAAAGAGTGTTGAATACATTTTTATGATAAACAATAATCAGAAAAAAAATAAAGTTATTTTTTTATTAGACATGGATGCATTTTATGCAGGTTGTCATATTGCTAAAAATAAAAATTTAGCAAATACTAACTTAGTAGTAAGTTCACCAAATCGTAGATCTATTATATTAACTGCAAGTTATAATGCAAGAAAATATGGAATAAAAGCAGGAATGCCTATTTTTCAAGCAGAAAAATTATGTAATAATTTAACTATTGTAGATGTAAACTTTCAACTATATATTGACTATTCAGAAAAGGTTTTTGACCTAATATATTATAAATATACAAAAAAAATTGAAGTTGCTTCAATTGATGAATGCTATATAGATGTAACTAAAGTATGAAAAAAATATGGTAGTGTAAAAAAACTAGCTTTAGAAATTATTAAAGATGTCAAAAACAAATTTGATTTAAGTTGTTCTATAGGTGTAAGCACAAATAAATTCTTAGCAAAAATGGCTGTTGACTTTAACAAACCATCTGGTGTAACTGTTTTATTAGAAAAAGATATTGAATCAAAGATTTGACCAATGAAAATAAAAGATATGTTTATGGTAGGGGAAGCGACTGAAAAAATATTGATTAATAATAATATAAAAACGATTAAAGACCTTGCAAATTCAAATGTAGACTTCATTTATAAAATACTTGGAAAAAGAGGCTTAACACTATGAAATTGAGCAAATGGTATTTCTGATGATGTTGTAGAACCTGATAAGAATGATTTAAAAAATATTGGTAATGAAATGACTCTTAACTATACTACTACAGACTATATAGAAATAGAAACATTAATTTATGAGTTATCAAGCAAAGTTTCAGATAGAGCTAAAAAAAGATTCTTATCAGGAGATACTATCTCAATAAGTCTAAAATATTTAGACGATAATTTAACAAAAGGATATAATAAAAACGAAAGAAAAAAACATATAACAAAACAAGAAAAATTATATAAAAGTACAAATAATCTTGAAGAGATATTCACCATAGCTAAAAAATGTTTTTATGATTTATGAAAAGGGGAGCCAGTTCTATTAATTGGAGTAAGGTTGTCTAATTTAAAGAATATGATAAATTCTTACGAACAATTAGAAATTAAAAGTTGGAATTATGAAAATATTATTAGTATAAATACTAATTATAGTAATGATTTAATATATGATTTAAAAAATAAGTTTGGTGATAATGTAATCTTTAATGGAGAAGCATATAATAAATATAAAACAAAAAATTTAGCACAATCAAAATATATTAAGTTAGATGACATACATCTTTCTAATGATCAACTATTAGAAAAATGAAAAAAGTAGTTTAAATCCCCTATTTAATTTAAAAATTATATTTCTTTTTTTATAGTATAATTAAATTAATATTTTTTTGGAGGAATAATGAAAAACCCATTATCTACACCTAAGTTTTGTCAAAAACATTTAAAAATACATGTATGTGAAGAACAAAATATATTTAAAAAATCAGAATCAGTAGAAAAAAGTTTAAGTGAAAAGGTAAGACGTCTTCATGGTATTCAAACAGAAGAGGAAATAAATAAACAGAAGAAAAATAGTAAACCCAAACCTGGAACTATTGAATATATTTTATCAAAAGCAAAAGCTAATATTAAAAAGGAAAAAGCTAAAATAAAAAATCTACCTGAAGAAGAGGGTATAACTAAGATTGATGAGTCTGAACTAACAACTCGTATGGAAAGTTTAAAAAATAAACTATTAAATAAACAAGATGATGTTAACGATAATAATTTAAAAACTTTTAAAATTAATAAAAAAAGTAAAAATATTTATGATATTAAAGTTGAAACTGATATAAATTTTTATAATAAGCATGATAATACTTTAGAAGTTAGTTTAAATAAATTGAACAAAAAAGTTCTAAAAAGATTAAATTTAGAAGATAATATAAATGGTGAAAAAGTATCAGAAGATGAAACAGTCACTTTAGTAAAAAGCACTATTGAGGAAGTTTTAAAAGAAATTGGTTATGTAAAAAAGAAAAAAAATACTAAATAATATTGAATTCATTCAGTATTTTTTTTATAATTTTCATTCCCCTTTCAAAAAAATCATTTTCAAGATTATTTTTTATTTTATAATCATATTTTATTTTTTTGATTATTTTCTTTTGATAACTAAATATATTTTTTAACTGCAAAAAATTTGTTTTAATTCCATCTCTATCTAAAATATTTTTAAAATATAATCTTTTTGATTTAACATTGCATTTTATATATATTTTTTTATGAAAGTTAATATTTAAACCATCAATTAAAGATGATTCAATTAGTATAACTTTAATTTTATTTTCATCCGTTAACATAATTTGTTCTTTTATTTGAATAGATATTTTTGGTCATATAAAATTACTATATATAAAATTTAATTTATTGTTATTAAATAATAATTCTCTAAATACTTTTTTATCAATTTCATTTTCAACTAAATTCATTTTGAACTCTTTTACGATAAATTCTTTTACTTCATTATTGAATAATAAACTTTTACCTATATCATCAGAATTTATATAAGTAAAAATTTTCCTTAAATCTGAATTCATTATATATTTTGCAAATGATGTTTTGCCACTACCTATTAAACCATATAAACCGATTATTAACATCTTTACCCCTATTGAAAGTTAATTAAACTCGAAATATTTTTGATAAAATCATTTATAGCTATTTTTTCAGGAGATATTTGCTTAATTAAATTAATACAAGTTTTTCTATAATTTATATAATCTTTTTCAAACTTATACTTTTCTAATAGTTTTATAAAATTATTTTTATCGTCTAAACTGCTAAAAGTAGTATTCAACCTATTTTTTAAACAATAACCTACCTTTGCAAGTATTTCACTTTTATATGAAGATAAAATAAAAATTTGTTCTATTTTGAATTCAGCTTTTAGTAAGTTTCAAGTATTTATTGAACTTTGATACTCCCCTATTAATTTTTGTAATTCATTTTTCATTCCTTTGAAATAATTTATTTTTGGATTAGTTACTAATTGACTCAATAAGTTAACAAATCTTTGTTCTGTATTGGTGTATCAATTTACTATTTCTTGAACATACTTTCCTATTTTTTTTCAATTGGTTTTCTGAATCACACTATATTTTTCTAAAAGAATTCTTGCTTCATTATATATGGGTATTTTAGTATTGTTAGATGATTCTAATAAAGAAATAAAATTTTTGTAAAATAATAAAACTCTAGCTTGAATTTCTGAACTTGTTTTTTTATTAAGATCAATTTTTTTATCTATATATTTTTTTGAAACATTGTTATTTAATTGAACACTTTCATTAGACGAAATGTCTAGATCTCGTATTACTGATGTATTAATAATTCCTCAACTACATTCACCACAAATTGTTCCAATAAAAGCAACTAAAAAGAAAATAAATTGAAATATTATAGGAAACAAAATTCAAAATCATAAAAATATTTCACTGTTTTCTCCATATATACCTTCTGTTGACTGAGAAAATAAGCCATATGTTAGTCAATAACAATTTTTAAATTGACCATTTAAAACATTTGAAAAATGAGTAATAGATTCCTCAGTTAAAAAAGGAGAATTACTAAAACCTATAAATCATGTTGCACCAAATAAAAATGGAGATGCTGATAAATAACTAAAAATTGTAGTAAAAAATAGAACTACTAAAAAAAATCAACCTATTACCATTGTTAATTGATAGCTTCTAATAGGTTTTACAATTACAGGTATACCTTTTCTATTTTTTGTTTTTTGTCCCTTTGAATGTATTATTATTCTAAATAACATAATTAAAGTGAAAGAAGCACCAATAATTAATGGTAATCACACTATTAACAAAAGATCTGATTTAACAGCAAAAACACCATATTCATTCATTTTATATAAAAAAGACATGACTAATGTATAATCATTATTATAAAATTCATTTACTTTATCAAGATTCTCTTGATTAATAATTGGTGAAAATAACATTGTAATACCAAATAAAAAAATAATAAAAGAGAAAATTGTTAATGAAGTTAGCATAAATACAGTTTTTTTATTTTCTTTTAGTATCTTAATGTTTGACATAATCACCTCATAGTAAACAATATATATTATACTATATTTTATTACTATTATAAATAATGCTTGTTGTTACATTAAATATAAATTTCAAAAAATGAGCTTTATTAAATTAAAAATATTCTAAAAGCCTACAAATCAATTAATTTAAAAGAAAATAAAGCTTTTTTAGATAATTAAAGAATAAAATAACACATGTATATATTAATTAAAAATTATTTTATTTTGTAAAGATTTTTTTTATTTAATTTATTAAAAAACTAAGGTTTATGTTCATTCATTAATAAATGTTTATGTTTTAATTAATACTTAATCTATTTTATTAGTTTGAAATTTAATAAAGTTTTCAAAATCTGATTTCAAATCCCTATAAGTTAAACAGTCATTAATTAATTGAACTTGTTCTTCAGTTAATTCAAAACTTTTATAATAAAATCTTTGATTATCCGTGAGAGAGATTCCTTCTTCTTCGATAACATGTTCTGGTATTAAACAATGAGGTATTATTTTTTTGTTCATAATATTATTAGTAAAATATCTAAAATACGGTCTATATTCACCTCTTCCAGGCCCAAGATTTACTACACCAATTGAAACTTTTGGGTCAACTACAAAAAAACTTATTAGAGTTTTTTTTGTATTGTTATCTATAAAGTTTGCTATAGTTTTGTTTGTTAACAAAAATAACTTTCGATCTAAATTTGATACTTTAAAAAATTTAAAAAATGTGTTATTAACAACATTATGAAAATAAAAATCAATAAACTTATAGTTTTGTTCATTTAACATCTTTAAAGGAACAATAATTGTTTTTTCATAATCAATAACATTAAATTGTATTCCATTACTTTCTATGAAATCATATAAACTTTCAAATGTTCTTTTACTAAAAATATAATCATACATTTCAAAAATAACATAACTAATTATATTTAATAAAACGTTTTTAATGTTATTTTCAATATTTTTATCCAATACATCTATTGTTCTATATTTTTTTAAATCACCATCAATAGAAAATTTATACTCTCCATTAAGTATTGTAATTAGAAAGTAAAAGTATTTTAAAAACAAAAGTTCTTTACTAGTTAACTTAATTTGGTCATCATTAATTTTTAATCTTTTTTCAACAATAGCTTTAGCAACTTTTGCAATTTGATTGTATTGTTTAAGTATTTGATTTGAATCAAAACTTTCATTATTATCAAAAATAATTTTTATAAATGACTCATTGACAACATCAATTTCTTCAACATTGTCAGTTTCAAAATCAATATATTTAAAGTACAAAGAACCATCTGGTTTTTTACTGATTCAACTATCTAAAAACTCAGTTGGCAATATTAAGTTTTTCTTAATTACTTTTTTTTCCATCTTCTATCCTTACTTATCTGCATTTATTAAATCTAATTGTTTTTGAGCTGATATTTTTGTAGCTGTTATTATTGTATTTGATAAAATATCAATAATAAAATATATATCGTTTTTTGGAGATTTAATATATAATGTTTTACTAGTTTGAAATGAATAATTAGAATTATCAATCATGTTAGCAATTATATCTCTAATTAAGAACTCATCATTTTCTTTAATTGATAACCTTTGTTTTATTCTTTGCATAGCATGTGTGGATAATCCATATTTATGTTTATAATAATAACTCATAAATCTCCTTAAAAACTTTATAAAAAATGCTAAAAAATATTATTTTTTAGCATTTATATTATTATATACCTATATTTAAATGTTATTCACTATCTTTATCTTCATTTTTATTTTTTTTATTCTTGTGATTTTTAATAGTATTCATAAATTCACTAATTTCTTCATCAGATTCATATAATGATTTATCAATATCATATGATTTACCTTGCATAGCTGCATTGATATAATTATTATATTCATTATTAGCTTTGATTAATTTATTTTTATCTAAACGTGGATTAATAACAATTACAAAAATTGCCATTCCACCACATAATACTTCAATAGTAAAGAAAATTCAAAACATTACTTTTAAAGCACCATAAGCAAGTGAACTATTTAAACTATTAGTCATGTTATTAATTGCATCACTAACACTAGCATCTTTTAATCAATTTGCTATTTCTTCAGTAGTTTTGAAGCCCATAACTGACTGACCCAATATATTTGCTATTGAAGTTGAAGTTACATTAGATTTTCCAAAATAAAATTGAAAAAGGCCAATAAAGTTATAAGTAATCATACCAACTATAAAAATAATTGCAATTGGTATGAATCAAGGGACTAAATATTTATCTTTATAATTTCTAGGTGGTTGTATTAAAAGATACGCCACATATGCAGAAAACAAAAATATAATAAGTATACTAAGAACACCCATTACACTAGATATAAGAGGAATTGAAAAAGAATAAGAAAGTGGTCAATTTAAACCTTCAAAATTGCTAAATTTTTCAATGAACTCATTATTAAATCCTCATTCTTTAAAGGTGTCAGCTGATTCAATGTTATACTTAGAAAAATTTAAAATACCTGTAATAATGAAATACAAGATTACAAAAGCTGAAAAAAGTCCCATTAAAATCATCTTATATAACTTAGTGTTTTTAGGTTTAGAATTATATGGGTAAAATCTTTGATCTTGAAGTGGATGTAGCAATACTTTTGAAGCATTAAAAGCATTTGAAGAGTTGTTATTAGAATCATAATTAGGTTGTTCAACATCCTTATCTACTACTTCGGGTTCAACATATACATTTTCTTCATTATTTGAAGTTTTTATAAAGCCCTCAGGTAATATTGAATAAGATTTTATAATTTCTTCATCTATATCGTGGTTATCGTTTAGTTTTTCTCTTTCAATTTTATAATTATTAAAACAAAATGTTTGGAAAAAAATCAGATCAGATAAGATATCTTCAATTTTTTTGTTGTCTGGTTTAATAAACTTAATTTTTTCTTTATATAAATTAACTAATGTTTTTCCGAAATTTGAACTTCATTTTTTATCTTTATATAAACAACTATGATTAATTTCTAATGCTAATAAATTATCAACAAATAAAGTGTATTGCTTCTTTAATTCTGGGTCTTTAAAACTATTTTGTTTTAAATCATCATTTTTTAATGCATTAGATAAGTTAATTATTAAGTCACTATATATTTTGTTTGGTTCCACTTTACTCTACCTTCCAAGTTTACTTTGATACTATTAATTGAAAATTTTTAAGAATGTTAGTTCTGGAATTATTTTACTATCAAATAACCCACTTTTTAAATTTTTTTCTAAATAATATAACAAATTAATTTTATCATTAATTAATGATATATCTTTTATTTTTTTGTTTGAAAAAACCTTTAATCTATAAGGGTTTATTTTTAATAAATCAATTATTTGGTTATCTGACATTGCATTTTTTTTGCAAATATTAATATTTCGCAATGTTGTTAATCCATTTAAAACTAATGCTAAAAAACCATAAATATCTTTATTATTATTAACGTAAATATTAAATTTTTTAATAAAGTCTTCTATATTATTGTCTAATATAGTTTCAACAAGACTAAAAATATCAAAATTTTGATATTTTTCAGTTATGATATTTACTAAATTAATATCGATAAAAGAGTTATATTCAATTAATTTTGCAACTTCATTGGAAAAAACGCCCATATCATCAGGCAAAACTTCTAAAAGATAATTTATTGCATCTTCATTAAATTTTATTTTATTATCAGTTAATTTTCGTTTAACTAAGGCAATCTTTTCATTATAAGAAGGTTTTTTAACTTCTAGTATCTTACAAGATAATTCAAATTCCTTTGATATTTTAAGTCTTTTTGAATATGTTTCACTATTTAAAGTAAAAATTAATTGATTTATGTTTTTTTGACTTATTATTTTTTTAATAATATCAACATCAAATGATTGATGTAACTTTATTTTTTTTTCTGTTAAAAAGTAACAATCTTCAATAATTATAATTTTTTTTTCATTAAATAAGGATATAGTATTGATTTCTTCATATATTTCATTTATGTTAGAATCAATTAAAGAATATCTTAATACCTCATAATATTCATTTTCCAAAAGCTTATTGATTATTTTTTTTGTTTGTTTGTTTAATAAATAATCATCATTTGAGTATATTAAAAACATTTTTTCACCATTTTTATTATACAATGAAATCTTATAAAAATATTTCAAAAATTGTATAAAATACTTGTAAAAATGGTTGTATTTACTATATACTTTATTATGTAAACTATTTTTGCATAAAAAGAGGTGAAATAAATGGCAAATATTAAATCACAAGAAAAGAGAATTTTAACAAATGAAAAATCAAGAATTGCAAATAAATCTTTTAGAAGTAAAGTTAAAACAGCAATAAAAAAAGCTTTAGTTGCAAAACATGATAATTTAGAATCAAAAGATAACCTAGTTAACGAAGCGGTGAGTTTACTTGATAAATCAGTTGTTAAAGGTATTTTTAAAGCTAATAAAGCTGCACGTGAAAAATCAAGATTAATGAAATAATCTATTTAATATTAAACCTTCATTAAATGAAGGTTTTTTTTATTTTACTAGTACTACTATTTTTTATATTGTATTTAAAATTATCTTTATCATCAGTAACAAATATATTACAATTATTATTTGTTAAAGTTTCTATAGTTTCTTTATTAGGAAAATTTTTATGTTTTTCTTTTTTACCACTTATATAACAGGTAAAAGGATTGACTTTATTAATAAAAACCTCTGAACTACTTGTTTTACTTCCATGGTGACCAACTTGTAAAAAATCAATGCCTGGACCTATAAGTGTTAAAAAAAATTCATTATTAAGCAATTTAGTTTCTATTTTTTTAGTAGCGTCACCCATAAATAGCATTTTTTTATTATTAATATTAATTAATGAAACTATTGAATTATCATTTTCATCTTTATGGTTTAATTCAACGAAATTAAAAATATTAATATTTTTAAAGTTTAATGTACTAGGAACATTATCGTTTGTGTATAGATAATTGATTTTATATTGACTTTTAAGACTATTTAATTGGTTATAATGATCATTATGGTTGTGACTAATAATGACAGCATCTATTTTTCTTATACCTTTATATAATAAGAAATCCTTAAATATAGTTTCTGAATAACCATAGCCAGCACCTGCATCCATTATTAATATCTTATTTTTATCTTTTATCAAAAAACTATTTCCATTACCAACATTTAGCATATATATACTGCTATCAAAAAAGTTTAATTGATTAAATTGTAAAAATATTGTTGAAATTAAAAGCATAGATATTCTTATTATAAATCTTTTATTAATAGAATAAATAATTGATATTTGAGTAAGTTTCAATGTAATGAAGTAAAAAAAGATCAAAACCAATGGAATGTGACCTACTATTATAGTAAAATTTAACTCTAAAAATATTTTAGAAATATTGTTTAATAATAAATATAAAAAATTAGAAACATTAACAAAACATGGAAAAAACAATGAAAAGATAAATGAAAAAGATAAAATTGGTGTTAATAATGTTTGAAACACAATAGTTAATATATGAATTTTATAATTATAAAAAGCTTGCAAAGGCATTATAATTGCTGTTATTAATAATCCATTTTTTATGTAAGACTTAATGCTTTTATTATTAAAACCATATTTATTTATGAAAAAAAATGAAAATACTATACTATATACAAAGCCTATGTTAAATAAATAAATTGGTTTTATAATTAGTAATATAGTTCACTGAATAGATTGAAAACTTCAACCTTCTAAACATATTTTCTTCTTATTTTTATATTCTCTTAATGAAATACTCACTAATGATTTAGATATAAAAATTTTAAAACCAATAATATAATTATAAAAAAATAAAAAGACCAAAAATAATGGTTTAGTTTTCTTAAGAAACTTTGTTTTCTTAAACAATACCTTAAAAATTATTGCATCAATTATAAATATATTTAAACCACTTAAATTAATTAAAAAAGATAAACCTAATTCCAACAGATTATTATATAAATTGTCTGTTTTTTTGTTTTGAAATAAAAATAAATTTATTAACTTGTTGTCAGTCTTTAATGAATTAAATATAAAGTATCTTATTGTATAAATATTTGTTTTAGTATATGCATAGTTTTTTATTTCATAATTTATGCCATTTCGTAATAGATATTCATTAAAGTTAAAACCTCAATAAACATCAGGCTTATTTATCTTTTCAATCTCCCCTTCTAACTTTATGAACTCCCCTACTTTAAATTCCAACTCCCCTACTCTTAGATAATACTTAACAAAATACTTTTTTAGTATTATATAGTTTGATCCTTTATCTACTATTAAAAAATTTCCACTATTTGTCAATAAAATTCCAGATTTTAATAATAAGCATCCTAATTGAAAAAAAAGTAAAATAAGCGGCAATATAAAATTGTTTTTAATACTTTTAACATTTATTAATCAAATAAAAGCAAAACATAAAATAATTAAAAAAATATTATCAATAAAATTTATTATAATTATAGTCAAAACAATAGATAAAAAAATATTTATAAAGCTGTTACTAATATATCGTGAAATAAATTGCATTTATTATAAAATCAAGGACAAATTCATTTTTTTTATATTTCTTTACTAAAGTTTCAACACACTTATCTAGTTCTGATTCTGAGTTAGATAAGTATTTTTTAAATTGTGTAGAGTCTTTTAAATCAATACTAAACTTTGAGAAATAATCATCTGAAATAGTAAATCTATTTTCTTTTGTTGTTAATTCATATGAAATTGGCATAATTAATATTAAACCTTTTTCATAAAACTCATTTTGTTCTTCAATATTAAAATAGTTTTTTAAGTGAGTTAAATTTTCTTTTTCTAAAAACTTATTTATATCTTTAGTTTTATTTTCAGTTGTTTTTTTAATAAAATTAGGTAAAATTGTTTCATCTTTTAAAATTAAATTATATTTAACCTTAAATTTAATAAAACTATTATTGACAATGTTACTGTTAGAGCTTGTATCAGAATTGTTTATTTCTTTAATTATGAAATATGTCCCGAGACTTATCAAAAATGTTGTTATCAATAATATTAAGTAATATCTAATTTTCAATCAAACACCCTTTTATTAAATCGATTATAAATAAAAAAAATATCAATATAATTGATATTTAAAATTTAATTTTTACATCTTCACGATCAGTGTCTTGAATTTCAAAGAATGGCATAAATTTGTATCCTAGTTGATTAGCAGCTAAGTTACTAGGATAAACATTTATTGATTGATTAAATTCACTTACATTTGAATTGTAAATTCTTCTTGAAGCTGAAATGTTTTCTTCAATATTTGAAGATTCTGACATTAAGTCTCTAATTAAATCATTTGATTTAAGATTTGCATAGTTTTCAACTTGTACTTGAATTTGTTTGCTTATATCATTTAGTTTTGATGCATTTCTCATTAATTGATCAACTCCACCACCTGTACGCATACTTGTAAGTGTTGTTTGCATTTCCTTTTCAAAGCTTATACTTTCTTTTACAGAATCAATTAACTTAATTAATGTGTCTCTTCTTCTTTTTAATTGAATATCTATACCAGCTTCAGCTTCATCTATTTTAACTTTTAATCTTTTTAATCTATTTATATTAGTCACATGGACTATTAATGGTATTAATAAAAAACAGATAATTACTCAAAATAATACTCCAAAAAAATTTGTTTTTGGTTTTGTTCCAACACTTGAATTTGGATCAATTGTGTTATGTTTCATACTTTTACTCCTATTTAAAATAATAACTTTATTATAAATTATAATTTATAAAAAAAATACACTAAATACTTTTTTTAAGTTAATTAGTGTATTTTAATTTTTACTTTTGAAATTAATTAATGACATTAATCCAATAGATGTTAAAGTAATTGGTAAAAATATAGATAATAAACTTAATGAAATTACTGCTTCTTTATCCGAAGATTGTGCATTAGAACCTGCCACTATTAAAAAAACTCCAAATATAAGTAAAAGAACCCCTAAAAAAATAAATGCATAATTCATAATTCTATTATACTTTTCGATATTTATAAAATTGCATAAAGAGACAAATGCTGCTGCTATAGATCCAATTGCTAATAATATAATATAAATTAACAACCATATGAATACTTGATTGTCTTTTGAAGGAAATTTTTCTCCTTCAAAAAAAGTATAAAATTTATATCCAAAGTCATCGCTTAAAGTTAAAATCAATACAGAAGTTAATAATGTAACTAAAAAGCTTGATGCTACTACTATTCATGATATCTTCATAAATAGCCCCTTTCTAATTATTCCATATATAATTATACACCTATAAAAATTATTTATGAAATTTTATTTAAGTGAGTTTGTTTTATATTCTACAATTCCAGTAGTTATAGCTGCACCAACAACTCCGAAATAACCAATATTAATAAATGTTAATATTAAGATTGGAGCTAGCTTATCGCTTTGGTTAACAGACCCTAAATTTAAACAACCAGCAGCCAATAGCATAATCCCGCTAAAAAATGCAATAAATACAAAAGGTATTTGAGCAAATATCGCATACTTATTATATGTTGTATTTTCATAAACATAAGCCATTATGAGAACAAATATTGAGATTACAGCTGATATAACTGCCATCGAAATTAGAAGTTCTAATCATAATGAAACATTTGCTGTTGTTCCTGGAAATGAATTACCTCCTCCATAATAGTTATACATCATTGACGATGAATTTTTATATTTAAAATCTGGCAGTGCATAACCAATTACAGCTACTACAAGTAATATTAACGATGTTGTCAACATCATTATTCAAGATTTTTTCATGAGTTATTCCTCTCTTTATTATAGAATTGTAATACAATATTGATTTTAACAAAAAAAATTACAATTTAATGAATATTATTGATTTTTTTTAATAAAGAATCATATTGTAATTTATAATTTTTATACTTATTTAATTCCAATTCTCTCTTCTCAGAACTAGCTTTTTTCATAAAATTATCATTACTAATGATACTTTCACTTCTTCTTAATTCAGCCTCAAGTTTATTTTTTGCTTCTAACAATGATTTTAAAGCTTCTTCTTTATCAATAAAGTTTTCATTTTTAATTTCTAAATAATAATCTTTTATTGATAACGAAGTTATTTCTTCAACTAAATTTAAGGTATTAGAAATAGTAGAATTAACTAATTTAATTGAAACATTATTTAAATAATTGATTAATTCAGGACTTTTTATAAATAACTTTGAGTTTTTTGTATTTAAATTGAAATTAAGTTGTAAATTATTTTTTATATTATGTTCTAATCTGAACTCTCTAATAGCTGAAATAATTTCAAATACATTTTCAATACCTTTATCATCAAAATTAAATATTTCATTATCATATGTTTCTAACATAATTGATTTTAATAATCCTAAAGAACTATATATTTCTTCGGTTACAAAAGGACATAGTGGATGTAACATTAAAATAATTTGTTTTAGAACATAAATTAAAGTTGCTTTGATATTATTTATTTCAGTTGAACTTAGTTTGTCATTTTGTAATTGTGCCTTAGATAGTTCTAAATATCATGAACAATATTCATCTCAAATAAAACTATACAGCAACTTTCCTACAACACTAAACTCATATTGATCAATTGCTTTTTTAATGTCTTGTTTGCATATAGTCAGTCTATTTAATATTCATTTTTCAGATAAGTTATTATTTGTTAAATTATCAAAGTATAACTCTTTATAATCTTTGTCAGTACATATAATGTTACTATTCATAAATACAAATCTAGAAGCATTTCATAACTTATTTATAAAGTTTCAGGTAGATTTAAGTTTTTCATCACTATATCTTAAATCTTGACCGGGACTTGAATTTGTAATTAAAAAATATCTTAAAGAATCAGCACCATACTCCTCAATAACATCCATAGGGTCAACACCATTGCCTAAAGACTTACTCATTTTTTGACCTTTTTCGTCTCTGATTAAACCATGTAATAAAACATCATTAAATGGTTTCGACTTAGTAAATTCTAATGATTGAAAAATCATTCTTGCAACTCAAAAAAAGATTATATCATATCCAGTAACCATTACAGAAATAGGAAAATACCTCTTCATCAATTTTGATTCTTTATTTGGTGTTCATTCCATTGTTGCAAAAGGTCAAAATGCACTTGAGAATCATGTATCTAAAACATCTTCATCTCTATATCAATTATCAATGTCTTTTGGTTCTTCTAAACCAACATAAATATCATCATTATTTTTATTGTATCAAGCAGGTATTTGATGTCCTCACCATAATTGTCTTGATATTGTTCAATCATAAGCATTATTCATTCAAGTTTTTAAGGTTGTTGAAAAACGATTTGGATAAAATTTAATTTTATTGTCACTTTTTTGTAAGTCAATAACATTTTTTGCTAGACTTTTCATTTTAACAAATCATTGTTTTGAAATTAATGGTTCAATTATTACTCCACTTCTTTCTGAATAGCCAACTTGATGAATTATATCCTCAATTTTAACAACCAAATCATTTTTGATTAACTTATCTATAAGTATTTTACGTACTTCAAAACGATCAATATTATTAAATTCACCAGTTAATTCATTCATAGTACCATCTAAACTCATCACATTTATTAATTCTAAATTATGTTTTAATGAAAGTTCAAAATCATTTGGATCATGTGCTGGTGTACATTTCATAATACCGGTTCCAAAGTCTGTTTCTACATATTCATCAGCTATGACCGGTATTTCTTTTCCATTAGCAGGATTTATTACAGTTTTATTAATATATTCTTTATATCGTTCATCATTTGGATTTATAACTAAACAAACATCCCCAAACATTGTTTCAGGTCTTGTAGTTGCAACAGTTAAATATTTATCTTCGTTTTTAAAGAAATATTTAAAATAATACATTTTTCCTTTTGTTTCTTTATATATAACTTCGATATTAGAAAGAGCAGTTTTTTGCTTAGGGTCTCAATTAATGATTCTTTCACCTCTATAAATTAAACCCTTTTTATACATTTCTACAAAAACATAATTAACAATTTTATTTAACTCTTTTGAATATGTAAACTTTTCCTTTGAATAATCTAATGCTAAACCTAATTTAGATCACTGATTTCTAATGTTTAAGCTGTATTCTTCTTTTCATTCTCAAACTTTATTAATAAATTTTTCTCTACCTAAATCATGTCTTGATATATTATCTTTTCTAAGTCTTTCTTCAACTTTTGCTTGAGTTGCTATACCTGCATGATCCATTCCTGGTATTCATACTGTATCATATCCTGATAGTTTTTTATATCTTATTAAAAGATCTTGTAATGAACCATCTCAAGCATGACCTAAATGAAGTTTACCTGTTACGTTAGGAGGAGGTATAACAATTGAATAAGGTGTTTTTTTAGAATCTTCTTGAGATTTAAATAAGTCTAAATCCAATCAAATTTTGTATTTGTCTTTTTCAACTTTAATATGATTATATTTTTTTTCTAATTCTTTAAATTCCATAAAAACCTCATTTAAAATTTTCTAAGTTAATTATACCAATAATTAAAAAAAAGAGTTATTAAAACTCTTTTATATTATCTTATATATTTCATATGCACAACAAATGTTATGCACAGATAAATAAAATCATAACACTTGTAATTAAATTAATATTCCCCGAAATTTATTAATCGAGGTGGCCACGTTCCTTTTTTTACATCTTTTCACATTTCTGAGAATTTGATTTTAACAACAATAAAAATGCTTTTTTCTCTAATGAAAAAACATGTTTTTTCGATATTTTCTTTATCTTTATTTAATTCAGTTGTGTTATCACCTAATAGTTCTTTGTATTCTTTAGATTGTTTACAATTATTTGAAATTTTTTCAATATTTTTTATTAATCTATTTGTGAATCTTTTCATAGAGATTTTATAACCTATATAAACTATTGTAGCTAAACTTAAAGATGCAAAAACTGCTCACATAAATGTTGCACCTACCAAAAATAACTTTTGATTAGTTAAAAATCCAAATTTATTAAGAAAATCTCCTGAAAAACTATTTGCAAGTTCAAGTGAAAAAATCTCAAAATCTTCCATTTTATTTATTGTGGTTAAAAACCAATATATGTCTAATGCAAAAAAAGGTATTATTAATAAGAAAGTTTTAATAAATGTTCAAAGATTTTCAATTCTTAAAAACCAATCATAACTTTTAACTAAACCATAACTTAATCTAAATCTCTTGATTAATCTAGACATTTCTAAATAAAACTTAAATAAAATTCACAAAACAATTAAAATTCCAAAAACAATTTTAAAAATTGTTATTCTTTTATAAAGAGTTTCGTCATTGCATGGGTCAAGTAGTGTAGACACAAAAAAACATAAACCAAATATTGCTAAAACTATATAATTAATGACTGATTTACGTGTAATATTAACTTTCTTTATCACATTTTCTATCATATATAACCCTATCAATAAACTTTCTATTACTATTATAGATACTTTTTAAAAAAAATGCAAATTAATTAAAAAAAATACCATTTAAAAACCAACTAATTTGGGTGTTTTTTTTGGTATTTTATTAAACATTAAAGAAATCTATAAAGATGTGATCATATATTCTTTCAATTCAATATTGAGTTTGTAATTTTACTTTTGAAACTTTTATTTCATTTTTCTTTTTTAAAAATGTGTAATAATTTTCTCAAATATTTTTATATGTATTTAATATAGTTTTATTTATTTCATAAAGTTCTGCAATATCTGCTTGATTAAAAATATCTTTATCTACAAAAATAAATAAACCATTTTTAGATGTTAAGTCGCTCTTTGTAAACTTTAAATTTAAATAATTATCTTCAAACTCACAATTCTCAAATAAATCCTTATTTGAAAAATATTGGTCTTTAACTAAATTAATGTAATTTGATGCTACACTTTTGTCAATTTGGCCAATTTGTTGGAAAGAAGATAAAAAAGATGGCAATAATAACATATTTAAAGATGTATTTGTTATAGCTAACATGTATTTTTGATTTGTAAGAAATGTAGAAACCTCATAATTAACTATAACAGCTGTAGATAGGTTTATAACTATAAGAACTACTCAAAAGCTGATTGAATTATATGATACTTCTCTTTTCAAGACCATATCACCATCGCCAACTTTTCCTTGAAAATCATATACTAATATTTTTTTATAATATTTATTTTTTTGAAATCAATTTAAAAATGAAAACCTGAAAATTGTATATAAACATAGAGAAATAATAACTCAAGACAATGACTCTATTTCAACAAGTCTATTTGTTATAAAAATAGAGACCAATGATGCAAATACTAATAAATCTAATATATATACAAAAAAATTAAGTGGTAAAAACTTAATATAATTCTTTATCGTTTTTTTATAATCCTTTAATAAACTATTTTTTTTCTTCATACTCATCACCTTTATTTAAACTAGCATTTTTTGCACTTAAATTAGTGAATTGTTCAATAATAGATAAGATTTTAAAATAAAATATTCCTAGTTCTAAGGCAGTTTTAGCTTTTAATTTTTTTAATGAATCTAATTTTCTATTCTTAAACAAAAATATAAGTCCACCAATTAAAGACAAAATACAACAAATCAAAAAAATTAAAAAAAGAAAAAGAGGTGCTAATAAATACATTTTTCTAAAATCTTTATAAAGAAAAATAAAACCAATAAGCCCTGCAATAGAAAAAAATAAGGAAATTATTGTTATAATTAATATTTTTTTTGTTCTTGATTTAACAATTTTAATTTCATTGTTCATTTATTTATTTTAACTCCTTTGAGTCCATATTATTATACATTGAAAAAGATTATTTATCAACTTACATATGTTTAAAAAATGCAAACAAAATTGCACCTCTACTTAATTTCTTTATTTTAAAAAGAAGTAATACTTAAATATTATGATATTTATATAATATTACAAATAAATCTATATAAAGTTAAAATAAAATTAATAAAACAATATATTTAAGCGACATAATTTATTATTAATTCAAACATTGCAAATTTGTAATAATTATAAGGTTATAAACTATTGAATTTAAACTTAAAAATTTATAGGCTTTCCAAATTCTAAAGCCTCAGCTGCTTCTCATACTGCTTCACTTAAAGTTGGGTGAGGATGTATTGCTTTTGCAAGTTCAGTAATTGTTCCTTCAGCTTCCATTAATGTTGTAATTTCAGAGATCATATCTGTTGCTGTATTAGAAATAATATGAGCGCCAATAATTTGTTTATAGGTTGGTTCACAAATTAATTTTACAAAACCTGTGGTATTACCATCTGCTAATGCTTTACCAATTGCTGCAAATGGGAACTTATAAGCCTTATAATCAATACCTTCTTTTTTCAATTGTTCTTCAGTTTTACCAATCATAGCAACTTCAGGATGTGTATAAATACAACTTGGAACTTTATTATAATCCATTATTAAATTTTCTGCATGTTCTTTATTAAGTCTTCTTGCTATTCTATTAGCTGCTATTAAACCTTGATATGAAGCAACATGAGCTAACATCATTTTTCCAGTAACATCACCAATTGCATAAACTCCGTCAATATTTGTTTCACAATATTCGTTAATTACTATATGATTACGTTCATTAATGTTTAATCCTATACTTTCAAAACCGGTTGTAACAGTTTTTCTACCAACTGACTGTAAACAATAATCAGCTTTAATTGAATGAAGCTTGCCATCTTTTTCATATATAACTTCATTATTTTTAAACTCTTTAGTAGATGCTCCAGTTATTATTTCTAAATTTCCTCTATTTATTAATTCTTTAGTCATTTCTTTAGTAACATCACCATCAAGCATTTCAAGTATTGTTGGTAAAAATTGTAATATTGTTACTTTTGTACCTAATCTTTTATATACACAGGCAAACTCAACACCTATTACACCACCACCAATTATTACTAAATTTTTTGGAATTTTAGGTAATTCTAAAGCTCCAGTTGAATCAATTAAAAACCCACTTTTTATTGCATCATCAGAACCTGGTAAATTCATTGAATTTGGTACACTACCAGTTGCTATAATCAAGTTGTCACAAGTATATTTTGAATCATTAACTTTAATAGTATTTTTATCTAATGCAATTGCGTTTCCTTCAACAATTGTTACATTATTTTTTTTCAATAAACCTTTTACACCTGAAGTTAATTTAGAAACAACATCAGTTTTTCTTTTTTGTATCGATTCTCAATCAGCCTTAACTCCTTTTAAATCGACTTTTATACCATATTTTTCTGCTTTTGTAATTTGTTCAAATAAGTCAGCAGATTTAAGCAATGTTTTTGTTGGGATACAACCAATATTAAGACATACTCCTCCATATTTTTCTTTTTCAATTATAAGAGTTTTAAGACCTAATCTTGAGCACTTTATAGCACCAACATAACCACCAACACCAGCTCCAACCATTATAACATCATAATGATTTTCAGGATTGTTAGAGATATATTTAGGAGCAGGTTTTAATTCTGTTGATGGACCATTTTGAATAGCAAATGGTTTTGGACTTTCTAAAATACTATTAACTTTTTCAACTAAAGGTATCTGTCTCTTTCTTCCTCTTTGAATTAAATCATTTGATACTGGTGTAGCACCAACAACAGATGCATTTTCTTCAACTGGTGTGACTTTTTTTTCTTTTTCAACACTTTCTACTTTACCATCATCAATTTCAATAACGACATCTCCAACTTTAATTTCTTGACCTGATTTTATTAGAACATTTGAAATTATTCCATCAGTTGGGGAAAAAATATCTGAGTTAACTTTATCTGTTTCAACATTAAATAATGCCTGACCATTTTTTACAACTTCTCCTGTTTTAACAAAAACCTCTGTAACTACACCTTCTGTTAAACCTTCTCCAATATCTGCAAACTTTACTTTAAACATTTTTATATCTCCTCTAAACTAGCAATATTGCTGGATTTTGTAAATAGTAAGATACCCTTTGTAAAAATCTCCCAGCATCTGCACCATCTATTACTTTATGATCTGCAGTTAATGAAAACGGCATAAAATCTCTTATTTCTATTTGATCATTTATAACACCAGGTGATTTAGTTATTGTACCTACACCTAAAATTGCTGATTCAGGGTAATTTACAATTGGTGTTGCAAAATCTAATCCTACAGAACCAAAATTACTGATTGTAAAAGTTGCACCAGTCATTTCGTTCATTGATAATTTTTTTGTTCTTGCTTTATTTGCCAATTCATTAATTTTAACAGCAATTTGTAAAACACTTAATTTATCAGCACTCTTTATAACAGGTACCATTAATCCATCAGGTGTATCACAAGCCATACCTATATTAATTTGATTTGCAAATTTTATTGCTTTATTTTCTTCATCAATTCTAACGTTTAAATTGGGCATATCTTTTAATGATAATGTAACAGCTTTTATTATGAAAGCTAAATAAGTTAATTTTACACTTTGAGTATCTGCAAAACTTTTTAATTGATTTCTTAAATTAACTAATTCTGTTATATCAACATTTTTAAACCCTGTAAATGATGCTACTTTACTATGAGCAATATCCATAGCTTTTACAGTTGCTTTTCTAATTGGGTTCATTGGTACAGAATTAAATGATAGTTGTTCATTAAATTCAGGAACAGTAATACTTGGATTATTGTAATCAATGTTTTTATTATTTTTACTATTTGAGATAATAGCATCATTATTGTTTGCAATATTATTTGTGTGATTATTTGATTCTGAAGAATAACTTTGGATATCAAAAGCTAAAATTCTATTATTTGGACCACTTGGTGTAACTTTTGATAAATCAACTCCTAATACTGCAGCCATTTTTCTAGCTAAAGGAGAAGCCTTGACATTTGCATTACTATTATCAATAATACTTTCTTGATTTATAAAATTATTAGTATTATTTGGTTTATCAGAAACATTAATTCTGTTTATAATATCATTTGATACTGGTGTAGCACCAACAACAGAAGCATTTTCTTCATCCTTTACATCTTCTAATACTTTTGGTGGTGAGTCAGTATTTTCTTTGCCATCATCAATTTCAATTACAACATCTCCAACTTTTATTTCTTGGCCCTGTTCTATTAATACTTTAGATATTTTTCCATCAACTGGCGCAAAAATATCTGAGTTAACTTTATCTGTTTCAACATTAAATAGTGCTTCTCCATTTTTTATATTGTCACCAACTTTTACATGCACTTCAGTTACAACACCTTCTGTTAAACCTTCTCCAATATCTGCAAATTTAACTTTAAACATATATTCTCTCCTCTGTATTAAAATTTATAATTTAATACATCTTCTATTTTTGCTTGTATTCTTATTGGATTTGGTTGGTGATATCCTTCACCTGAATCAAATGGTATTACAATATCATAACCAGTACATCTTGATAATGGTGCTTTTAAGTATTCAAAACACTCTTCATTAACTGATGCAATAATTTCTGATGATATAGAAAATGATTTTATAGCTTCATGTACCACTAATAATCTTCCAGTTTTTTTGACAGAATCACAAATCATTTTTTTATCTCAAGGTTTTAAACTTCTTAAATCAATTAATTCAATTGTTTTATCAGGGTTTTTTTCTTCAAAACTTTCTATTGCTTTTTGGCAATCAACAGTTTGTGCACCATAAGTTACTACAGTTAAGTCATTTCCTTCTTGTATTTTAAAAGCTTCACCGATTGGAACAGTATAAAAACCATCTGGTATCTCTTGTTTGAATGCTCTATAAAGTTTTGTTGGTTCAAAAACAATCACTGGGTCTGGTGAATCAATTGCGGCTAGTATTAAGCCTTTTGTGTCATAAGGAGTTGATGGACATACCACTTTAATTCCAGGAGTATGTGCATATATAGCCTCCATGGCCTCAGAGTGCAATTCTAGTGCTCTAATTCCCCCACCCATAGGCATTCTTATAACTACTGGGGTTGGGTATTTTCCTCTAGTTCTATTTCTCATTCTACCCATGTGTCCAAGTATATTTTGTAATGAAGCTCAACCAAGACCTTCAAATTGAAGTTCTACAACAGGTTTCAATCCATTTAAAGACATACCAATTGCAAGTCCTGCGAATAATGCTTCACTAATTGGAGCATCAAAACATCTTTCTTCTCCATATTTAGCTTGCAATCCTTCTGTAGCTCTAAAAACCCCTCCTTCAAAACCTGCATCTTCACCATATACTACAACTTCTTTCCACTTATCCATTGCTACATCAAGGGCTTCAGAAACTGCTTTTACATTATTTAAAATTTTTGGCATTAGTGGTGTCCTCCTTTTGCTTCAGGATATTTTTCAAAAAATTCTTTTGCTTCTTTATATTGTTCTTCTAACTCAGGTGTTTTTTCAGCATAAATAAAATTGAAAACATCCTCTAAAGGGTAATTTTTATTTTTTTCTGCGTAGTCAAATTCATTAGAAATAAATTCATCTTGTTCTTTATCAAGTTTTTCTTGTTTTTTATCATCTCAAACACCTTTATTGATTAAGTAATTTTTAATTCTTATCAAAGGGTCTTTAGTTAATGCATCCTGAAATTCATCTTCAGGTCGATAAATTTTAGGGTTATCAGATGAAGAATGGGCTCCAAGTCTATAAGTATCACACTCAATAAGTACTGGTCCGTTACCATTTCTTGCATAATCCAATGCTTCTTCAACAACTGCATAAACTGCAAAAAAATCATTTCCATCAACTTTTATTGATGGAACTCCAACACCTATCCCTTTTACAGCAATATTAATTGCTTTAGTAGATTTTGCATATGGTGTAGAAATAGCTCATTTATTGTTTTCACAAACAAATATCACAGGTAACTCGTGTAGTTTAGCAAAATTCATTGCTTCATAAGTTTCACCTTCACTCATTCCACCATCTCCAGTAGTTGTTAAAGCAACACCCCCTGTTTTTTTAAATTTTTCTGCAAATGCTATACCAGTTGCATGTGAATATTGAGAACCAATTATTATGTTTGGAGGCAAAGAATTAACTCCTTCTGGTGATTTAGAACCATATTCATTTCCCATTCAATATAACATTATGTTTCTCATTGGCATACCAACAGTTAATCAAGCTGCATTATTCCTATAACCAGGTACAAATCAATCTTTTCCTTTAATTAGAGGGTATGCATAACCAACCTCACTAGCTTCTTGTCCTGTAGAAGATAAAAAAGATAATAATCTACCTTGACGTTGAACTTTATTTTGAAATTCATCTTGTCTTCTTGATAAATTCATTAATTTATATGCTTCAATAACTTGTTTATCAGATAATTTTGGCATTAATTTTTCATTTAAAACTTTTCCATTTTTATCCATTAATTCAACTCTTTGATTTTTTAATGGATCAAATACATTTAAAAATTTAGTTTTCATTATTTCTCCTTATTCAATAAGTAAATTTAAGATATCTTGAACTTCAATGTTTTCACCGAAAATATCTTTAATATTCAATGACTCAATTACTTTTTTTATTTCACTTGCTTTATATTCTACATTTACTAATTTATCTTCAAGTGTCTCTGTACCAAAATAACCTAAAAAATCACCAAAAATTTTTATGTTTTTTATTTTATTATCAATTACATTCATATAAATTTCAAAACTTCCTTTACCTTCAAGTCTAGTTTTATTTACATAATCAAAATTAGCATTTTTTGTAAATGTTCAATTTGGATCTTTATATTTATTTTCATAAATAGATTTAATTTCTTCAATATCATTAGAAGTTAGCTCCAAATTTTTTACTGAGTCATTTTTTTTATATGTATTTATTAACTCATCTCAAAATACCATAATGTCTATTTTTTCATCTACTTCTGAGTTTATATTTGTCACTCTTGCTGCGATTGAAGCAATATTCTTTGACAATATTTTTGCTCTGTCGACTGTTAGGTATTTAGTTAGTTTATCTAAATTAGCATTAAATAGTATTGTACCATGTTGTAAAAATCTATCTTTATATTTCCACATTGCATTACCTGAAATTTTTTTACCATTAAGTACAATGTCATTTCTACCAGAGAATTCTGCTTTTACACCAAGACGGTTAAGCGTTTCTATAACTGGTTCTAACATTTGCGAGAACATCGAGACTCCCTTATTTTCTTTATCTGTATATATAATACTAAAGTTCATATTCCCTAAATCGTGGAATACTGTCCCACCACCAGTATTTCTTCTAATTATATTAACATTATCACTTTCAGCCGACTGAAGATTAATTTCTGAAGCAGCATTTTGGTTTCTTCCAACTACAATAGTATTATCATTTTGTCATAAAAATAAAATTGGTTCTTCAAACTTATTACTTTTAGTCAAATATTCCTCAGTTGCTAAATTATATTTTGGATCTACACAATCAGTTCTATAGATATACATAAACTCCCCCTTATTACAATTCTATTATTATTATAATCTTATAAATGATTATTTACCAATAAGTTTACAATCATACTTTTATTAAAGCAATCTTTATATTAACAAAAAATACAAAATTAAATACTCCACTTAAATAATTATAGAATTAATTTTGTATTATGAAATATATTTACTATTTTACATATTATAGAAATTCTCTAAAATTAATTTATAATAATTAACTTTCAAAATTAGACCTTCATCATTATTATGAGAATTATCTGGATGGTATTTTTTTGAAAGTTCTCTATATTTAGCCTTAAAATCCAAATATGAGCTTTCTGAACTAAGATTAAAAAAATCAAAAGCATTTTTTATTTCGTTATCAATATGATTATTTGTTAGGTTATTTACAAAGTTATTTAAATAATTTTTATACCACTTAATAAATCTATTATATGACTTGTTAAGTATTAAATTATTAAGAATTAGATTAACTGCATAATAATCAATTGAGTTATTGTTTTGTAGAATATAATTGATTACATCAATAAGAATTATTTTAATATGATCTTCTAATAATTTAATAATATCTTTAATAAAAATCTTATTTTTAATGTAATTATCAAAATAAATTATGTTTAAATTAATACTTTCATTAACTATTTTATGAAAATGATATGTAAGTTTATAATAACAAGTTCTTATAATAGCAAGAATTAATGGGTTATTAATATCTAAATATTCAATCAATATATCAAAATTACTATATTTTATCAAACATGGAAACTTTTTAATATTATAATAGCTATCAAATATTTTTATTTTAAAGCTTTTCAAATCTATACTATCAAAAAATAGTTCATTAACCTTTAAATTATTAGCTAAATTATAATAATTAAAAGATAATTCTAGCAAGTATTTATTATTAAAATTTTTCTCTGAAAATTTATCTTTGTAAAAAATTGTTTTATAAAAGTTTATTTTTTTAAAATCATTTTCATCATCATAATTTGAAAATATTGCTAAATCATCATCTTGATTAATGTCCTCGACATCATCCACTGTATAAATTTTGTTTAATTTATTTTTTACTTTATTCTTAGAATGCATACATTTAATTTTTCACTTAAATCCTATTTCAAATAAATTATACAACTAAATATAAAAGTTTATAAATAATCTTAAAAATATCTTAAAAATAATAATAGCTTTTTTTAAAATAATTAGATACTCAAAACCAAAACAACATGAACTAAAGGTATAATATATTAAAGGTAAGAATTATGACAAAGAAATATTTAAAAAGTTTTTTTATAATTATCTGTATTTTAGATGTACTTTCATATTTAATTTTTCCATTAATGATATATCTTTTAATAATTAAATTTAAAGATATGGATTCAATATTCACAATATTATCGTCATTATCTTATATTTCTACTGCTATATTTGTTTTAACATTGCCAATATTTTTACGCTTTTTTTTATATTATAAAATAGAAAAAGACGCTGTTTTATCAAAAAAAATACTAGAAAAAAATAAAAAGATTTTTTTAACAAGTCTTATATTAATTGCAAATATTTTTATCTTAAACAAATTTTTAAAAACATTATATGAATCAATTAATAAAAATGAAAATATTAATAATTAATTTTTAAATTATCTTTATTTTGTTCCACATTTGAATCTTCAATTTTTTTATTAGGTTTACCACACAAAATTAAAACACCTCCTACAATACATATAAAAATGATTGAAAGTATTGCAAGTGCAACAATATTTATTGGTTTTTCATTTAATGCATAAGCAGAATAAATAATCATAAATAACATAAAAATCAACATAGATAGTATATAAAAAATTAAAAAAGCAGATTTCAAAATTTGTTTGATGTTTGATTGGTTTTTATAATTAATATAACTTATCATAAGATTTGTTATTTCATAAAATGTTTTGTGTGTATACAAAATAAATAAACAAGAAGAAATTACCAATGTCAATATGACACCAGATTTACATAATTTATTCAGTTTCATGGTTCTCCTTTAAAATATATCCTAATAAATTATATATAGATTTAAAACTAAAACTACTTTAAAAAAATAAATTAAGTATATTAGAATTTATTTTAAATAACAAACCAAATAAAAAACAAATTAAAACTTGTTATATTTTAATTTGTTTTTTAAAATATTATAAAGTGGTTCATCTTCACAATAAATATAAGCTCCTACTAAAGCTCTTGTGAGTAAAGTCTCAAACCTGTTAGTTAATATTTTATCTTTAAAAGAAACGTAATCTCTATCATTAAGTTTAATTCCCTTTAATATATATATAATTACATAATCAACCTCTAAACCATGTATATAATAAATACTTGCAATTTCATTTATTTTGTATGTTGAGTTAAGTCATTTATTATCAAAAGTCTTATTGTTATCAAAGATGCTAAAAGCTTTAAAAGTTAAATTTTTGTTTTCATCAACAAGCTTTAATATATCTTGATGCATTTCACTTTGGTTATTATACAAACTAATATTTGAATTTGAACTATCAATAAATGAATCATTATCAGTAAATAATGATTCAACCATTGAAATATATTCAGTGTTATTTAAAAACCTTAATTTATTTATTAAAGTATTTTCATATAAAATTCCTTTGGGATACTTTTCCTTATAATAATTAATTAATCAGTTTATTGTTCACTTATCTTTATTATTAATTTTCTGTTTCTCATCTAAACAAATAATTACTGCTTTAGAATCTTCAATCGCTTTTACTAATTGATTTGGAGTGACTCTTTGACCTTCATCAAAAAATATAATTTGATCAGATTTAGGTTTTTTCTTCTCAATATAACTTGATTTTTTAAATCTATAATTTTCATTTAAATAAGCATTTATATTTTTAACATACGTTTGATTTCTTGCCATTATATATGTTTTATCTTTATACTTTTTAATATTCTTAAAAAATAAATAGAGATAATAAATAAAAATTGTTTTTCCTGTACCTGCAGAACCTCTAATTATAAACAACTTTTTTTCATCTGATGAGCTTTTTATAATTTTAATTATTTGTTCTGCCATTTTATATTGATAGTCTGTCAATACTAAACTTTTTTCGCTTGTAATATTATTTAAAACCTGTGTTGTTTTTAAACCTCTTAAGAATATATTTTCTTCATATAGTTTTATAAAAGAACTTTTTTCACTTTTATAGAATAAAGTAGATAAATATTGGGCAAAAAAAACTTTCTCATTTTTAAAAAATAATTTTAGATTAGTATTTCTTACAAATCAATCATTACTTTCTATATTTAATCCTTTATTATTGGCTGTCTTTCTACTTAAATTATGCAAATAAGCCACACCTATGATTTCATATTTTTTAATAAGTCCATTAATGTTTGAAAATGTTTCAAAGAAATTTATATACCTTAATATCTGTGAACCTAAATAACCATATGAATTAGATCCTTTATTTAGAAGCATATCATTTCCTTTACTTTTTGATGAGAAATTTTTATGTTGTTTAAGTTCGATCACAACAACTTTATCAACACCATTTACATTACCAATCAATATAGCATCACATCTTGATTCACTAAAATCAAATTTATATTCTAAATAAATATCAACACTTTCATTTAAATCTGATATTGCAATTACTTCTCATAATTCCATTAATGAGACTTCTCATGATTTTATTTCATTACTTGATGAAACATTATAAAGTTCTTTAAAAATATGATCAAATGATTTTCAATAAATGTCTTGTATAAATTCTTTAATTGTAGCTTTATAACAAATCATTTTATATTACCTCTAATATTTACTATCTAAATAATGCTTAAAATAATCAATAACTTTAATTAATTCTAATAATTTTGGTTTTAACTTTCCTTTGTTATCTAATGCCATATAGTTTGTTTTATAAAACTCGCTTAAATTATTATAATCATTAATATTTAAATTTTTATAGTTAGTTTTTTTTAAAATATGTATTGCTAAATCATATCAGGTTAAATTTATATTATAAGGAGAGAACTGTTTTAAATCTCATTGAATAATACATTCCAATAATAAGAAAATATCTGTTTCAGTTTTTGTGTAAGTTATGTTTTCAAAATATACTTTATGAAAACTATTAACATAATGACCTCTTTTTTCCATTTCTTCAATCCACTTTATAAGATTTTCATTGAAATAATTTCTTCCTAAATCTAAAAATGGCTGCATTGCTTTATTTTTTGGATTTATATTTAGACAATAATCATACATTCCAAATTCTTTTCTTAGTGCTGTTAATGAATTATCTGGTGTATATATAAAAAGTTCATGTGGAATTATTCTCAAAAGTATTTCTCCTTTTATTTTTTTCACTTAAATTATATATCTAAATTTAATAAATAAAATAAATACCACTAGTTTAAATAGTGGTATCACGATATATATTAATTCAAGTGATCTAAAAAACTAATCGCACCAATATATCTAACAGCATAATTTGCAAATTTATTAGAATTAGATACTATATCAATAATTTCACTTTTTGAAGTTTCTTTATTAATATCTCTATTAACAAATTCATTTATAAGATTTGAGATAAATGCGTCTCCAGCTCCAGTTGTATCAACTAAATTATCACATAATGTTACTGGTACATATAATATCTCACCGTTTCATGAACACATAGTGTCTTCACAACCTCTTGTTATGCAAATTAAGCTTGTTGGGTTTTTAGTCATTAAACTTTTTAATGCGTTTTCTTGATTGTCAATTTTAGTTATTAGTTTTAATTCTTCATCACTTAATTTAATTAAGTTAGCTTTTTTTAAAAACTCATCACAATAATTAATAAATGTTTCCACATCGCTTGGACTAGTTCATAATTTATCTCTAAAATTAGGATCAAATGAGAATTTTATTTCATTATCTAATGCAAATTTAAAAAGTTCATGATAGGATTTTTTTAAATCTCCTTCTAAAAAACCTGTAGCACTACCAAAATGAATAAAATCAATATCTTTTAATTTATTATTATCTAATTCTGATAATTTAAAATCAGCATCACTATTTCTAATAAATTTAAAAAATCTTTCTTTATTTTCATCTAAAGTTACTTTAGCAATTGTAGTTGGCTTATTTGAAAATTGTATAAAGTCTTTCTTTATATTATATTTATGAAAAAAATTTATCATTTCTTCTTTATAACAATCATTACCTAAACTACCCATAAAATAACTTTCATTATCTTTTAATGCACCTATTGAACAAGAAACATTAAAACTAGCTCCGCCAACTTCAGCCTTTTCAACTTCTGCATCTGAATAAACATCCATAAGGATTTCACCAATAGAAATTATTTTCTTCATATTTATTTTTCCTTTGTAATATTTTTGAAAATTGTGTTATTTCAATTTATATTATAACCTTTTAATTGATAAACCTTAGAATTATTTAAATTAGTTTTTATAGTATTATGATTTAAAATGAAAGTTCTAAGAGAGATTGCATGTTCACCGTTATTAATAAATATTTCCATACAACTTCTATCGATAAGTATTCTAATATTATCAATACTTAAATTATCAAAATTTATTACTGGTGGTAAATCTTCAACACTATTATAATCCATATTTGATCTATCAATAATAAATTTTTTATTTATATTAGATAGTTTTATGTTTTTAGATCCACTTTTAATTTCAATTTCAAAATCTTGATTATTTATTTCATCACAAACTAATTCGACTATTCCGTTTTCATATAAATAATCGTTTTCTGATTTTGTAATTTCTTTAACTCTTAAGTTTTCTAGTTCAACTATAGGATTTTGATACAATCTATTGTTTTTCTCTGTAAGAACTCTTGGAGAAGTTAAGTTATTACTTCAAGTTGTTAATTCCTTTGGAAAAGGATTAGATTTTGAATTTCCTAATCAACCCAACATTATTGTTCTATCTTTAACATTTGAAAATACCTGTGGGGCATAGAAATCGAAACCTAAATCAATTTTTAAAAGGTCAGTTTTAAAATTAAAGTTTGCATTTTCATCAATGACAACTTTTCTATACTTTACAAAATGACTACCTTCACTTAATGGTGCATCTTGTTCAAAACAAGCAAAAACAAATTCTGAATTATCTATTTTTAAATAATTTGGACATTCAACCATATATGAATTTTGTTCAAAGTCTTTATCTAATTCTACTTCTTTTTTGAAAACTCATTTATCATTAACAAATTCATGAACTGTTAATGTACCTTTTTTATCTAGTGTTTGGGCTCCATTTAGCATAAATAATTTATTATTTTTTTCAAAAACAATTGGATCTCTAAAATGACCTGTGTATTTTGTTTTATCACATTCAAATAGCAATTCTTTGCTAACTAATTTATTTTTTAAATCAATAAACGCTTTTAAAGTATAACTATTTCTATCAATTGCATTATATTTAATATTTCCAGTATAATAAATTTCCATTTCTCCTTTATTGTTTACTCTTGCACTTCCTGAAAACACACCATCCTTATCATATTGATTTGATGGAGTTAAAGTTATTCCTTCATAATTGTAGTTAATGAAGTCATGAGTTGTAAATAAAGCTCAAGATTTATTATAATGTTGAATACTAAATGGACAATTTTGCATAAATATATAGTATTTATTATCGAAAAATACTAAACCATTCGGATCATTAATTGAACCGCAATAACCAGATAAATGGAATTGGTTATTATATCAATCACTTTCTTTTTTTTCATGTCATTCTTTAAAAAACTCTAAATTATCTTCACTTATTAAACTGTGTTTTTCTCATTTCATATTTTTTTACTCCTATGACTAACTGTTTTTTTTCTTTATATCTTGTTTATATGCTTTTCATTTTTCAGGATCTTTTTTTAAATTTAATATCATTTCTTTATGTTTTTTCTTGTCTTCTTTCAATTTAATTTGTTCTTGTTTTTCTCTTTCTCTTGTTTCTTTTAATTCTACCAAGAAATTATCATATTTTTCTTTGTTTTTATTAAGCTTCTCTTCTTTTTTGTTTAATCGAACTAGTCCGTTTTCTAATCTTTTTAACTTATTTTCATAATCTTTAACTTGTAAATTTGATTTAAAATTAGACAATTTTTCCTTAAATTGATCAATTTTAATTTTAAATTTATCTAAATTTTTTTGTGTAACTTTTTTCCCAGCCTCGAAATATAAGAAGAATGTTAATGCAAAAGCTACCCCAAATGATAATAAATTAACTACAATAATTAGTAATAAATTTCTAATATTATTAGTGTAAAGGAGTAAACCAGGTAAAACAGTAACTCCCATACCCCTACAAGTTACATTAAATATACCAGCAAATAAACCTCCTGCAAATCCTCCAACTAATCCAAAGATAAATGGTTTCACTCTTGGTAAATTAACACCAAAAATTGCTGGTTCAGTTATTCCAAAAAATGTAGAAGCAGCTGATGGAATCGATAAGTTTTTTTCTTTTTTCGATTTCGCTTTAAACGCTACTGCCATAGCCGCTCCACCTTGAGAAATTATTGATGCAGTTCATAATGAGTTAAAAATTGAACCACTTATTGCACCATTTGAATCTGGTACATTTCCTTGGATAACTAATTGCATTTCTAATCCTTGAAGAATTTGATGACATCCAGTTATTACTATTGCTTGTAAAGCACCAGCAATTAAAGCAGTCCCAATACCAACTGGTAACTTCAATATTGCCTGAGTTGCTATTAATATACCTTTTTCAACCATCAATAATATTGGTCCAAAAGCAAATAATGCAACCAATAATGAAATTACAATTGTTAAGAACGGAGTAAAAATAATATTTACAGCATTTGGCATTCAACTTTTAATTCATTTTTCTAAATATGCAGCTCCTATTCCTATTACTAAAGCTGGTAAAACTGAGCCTTGATAACCAGTAATTGGTATTATTCATAATTTAATTGGTGTGACTGGATTTTCTAATACGCTTAAACCAGTTGCGTCTTTTCACACTTGTTTTCAATCACTTGTACCTCATTTTGTAGCATCAAATGATTCTCTAAATTGTTCTTGTGCTTCTCAGGTTGCAATTGAACCTTTATCAGGTAACAATGGACTAATTAACATTAATCCAATTATTATACCAATAACAGGACTGCCACCGAATCTTTTTACAGTAGATCAACAAACTAATACTGCTAATGAGCTAAAAGCTGTTTTTGTGATAATGTCTAAAATTTTACCTAAAAGTGAATCACTATCATATTTAACTAACATTTGTATAGTTGCAGCTACACCCATTGCAAGCCCTGCAGCAACAATCGCAGGTATAATCGGTAAGAATATATCTCCCAAAGTTTTCATACTTAATTGAATTCAAGCAAATTTTCCACCTTTATTTCTAATTGCTTCTTTATTTGCTTTTGCTTTTAATTTAAAATCCTCAAAACTTTCATTATTATTAGATTTATTTGATTCAATTTTTTCACTATAATTATATATTTTTTCTAATTGAGTATAAACAGATTCAACAACTCCAGTTCCTAAAATTATTTGTAATTGATTTTGTGTTCAATTAGTACCTTTTGCAATTGGAGATTCTTTTATAGCCTTAATATCTACTTTTTCTTTATCTATAACATTAAATCTTAATCTTGTAACACAATGTAAATATGATTGTACATTATCTTTACCACCAACTGCATCTAAGAACCTTTGAGCTTCAACTGCATAATTAGTTTTTTTCATATTTTTACCTTTCTATATTATTTTCTTCATTCAATAAAATTTCATTCAAATAAGTCAGGTTTATAGTAACTTTTACGATATTCTAATATTTCACCAAATATGTCATAAACTTTACCTTCATCTAATATTAAGCTATCAAATGAGCTATCAATATCATTGAACTCATTTATAATATCGTCAAGTTTTCTAATAAATTTAATTTTTTTACTTGAATGGCTTATAACAAAATTAGTATTATTTTCAATAAAGAACATTAAACCATTTTTATTTAAAATAGGCAATGTTAGACCTTTATATTTAGCTTTTTTTACATAACTTACTTGAAACAAAATTGTATCTTTAGTATTTCATTTTCTAACACACTTAAATTTATATAATCGTTCTCCAACTTGATATCCACTTTCTTTTGAAAGAATATTGTCACAATTGATTTCTTCAAAGCTAATATAATTATTAATTGAATTGGGAAATAATTCTCTAAAACTAAAAAAAAGATTATTTTTAATTTTATCTTGTACAACAAATCCTTTACCATTAACTGCTTTTACAATTTTTAATTCAATTAATTTATTAAAAGCGATTCTTATTGGTTGTTCTGAGTATTTAAACTTTGTTTTTAACATATTTTGACTCGGTAAAACTTCACCTGGTTGAACTTTATTTTCTCTTATTAAATACATAAGATAGTCAAAAACTATTTCTCATTTCTTATTCATATATAATTCCTTAATTAAGTTAATTATACATTTTAATTATATATTTAATAAAAATATTTATTTAGTCAATTTATGTCCAATTATATTATTATGTTTTATGTGTAAATAAAATATACCTATAATTATAAGTTTTAAAGAAAAAAACAAAGATAAATCTTTGTTTTTATTGTCAAGCTAAACTATCTCTGTATTTAGTTTTATCTTTGTCGACTTCATCTTTTTTAGAAAGATAAGCTATTCTCAAATCCTCAATTTTATCATAACTAAGTAGCTTACTACTAAAATCATAATTACCAAATTGTAAGGCACTTAATCCATAAGGAACTCTTGATGAAGTAAATGGTACTAAATTAGTAATAGTAAAAGTCATTGACGGACTTCTTCTGATCAAAGGCATTGCAAAGTAGTCTTTATATAATGTTTGAGCTTCTAATTTTGCAAAGTCTTCGTTTCTTTTTAATCCACTTTCTGTTTCATCTACATTTACTAGTTCTTTAGAATAATTATATCTACTTTTAAATAAATTTTCACCTTCTCCATTTTGTATTAGTAACTCATTGTACATATCTTTGTGTGCATTTTTTAATCTTGTAAAAGTATCATCTGCACTTTCTGAATCAAATTGGTTTAATGGTGTTTTTGAATCATCAAATTGATATAATTGTCCAAATCTGAAATGCATTCCATGGTCACCATTTATTTTTAATGTATTTGAATAACTCATTGCATCAGCATAATCTGGACTTCAACCAGATATTGCCAAATCTTCAACTCCGTCATCTAACATCTGTTGATATTCATTTGAAGTTCGTGAAGTTATGACATCAATTGTAATTGGATTATTTTCAATTGCACTAAATGTCTTAAACATTTCTATTAATGCTGCTCTCTCATCAGTTGTTTTAGATGGATCCAAATAAGTTTTTAATGTAATTTTTTTACCATCTTTTAAAGCTTCTTTTAAATCATTATCTGCAGAACTAAGATCTTCTCTCAATTTTTTTGCAGACTCACTTTGTGCTGTTTTTAATTTTGAACTATTATTAGTTATTTCTAAACCATAAGCTCTTGCTGAATAAAAATTTTCACCATCTTTAATATCTTCTTTTTTAACATTTGTCCCAGCATTACCATATAATTTTTCTGAATTTATTTGCTCAGCTTCAATAGTTTGAAAATCCTTAGATTCACTTTTAATAAAATCTGGAACGAAGGTATTTCTTACATTAGAAGATACACTTCTATCTCCATCAAAGATTTTAGAATAATATTTACCTCAGATTGATCTATCTAAATTTGCAAAGAAGAACTCACGTGTTCCTGAAAATTGAAACAACTTTGATTTGATGATTGCTTCTTTTTTAGCATTAGTATCTCCAAAATATGATGAGTTTAAGAAATTGAAGAACAACATTTGAGTATATGCATCTTCTGCATCTTCATCATACCTTACAAGTCCATCAGTTTTTATTGGTTCACTTGCATTACCAACATACTTATCTCACCCAGATTGATCATTTGTATTTATTAAATAGTTATTAATTGTATTCGCTTCAAAAAGATCTCTTGTTTGAGAAACTGTGCCACTTGTATGGATTTCTCTTATTCTATTAATTTTAGTTTCACTTGCAAAGTGATAATTTGGATTTTTATCTAAAACAATTGTAGAATCAATTGAAAAACTTTTTGGTAAAAAAGCACCTGAATAATATCCCATTTTAAAATCAGAATCAACTGCTGGATTACTTACTGCATTATCATGAATTGGTGCAAATACTGTATAAGTTAACAATGTTTCAAAATAACTTGCAGATTTTGTTAAATTAAACTGAACAGTATTTTTAGACTCGTCTACTTTAATTCCTAACGATTCTTTATTTTCATCAAATAAATTATCAAAAGATTTATCACCTGGATTTAAAGCTTTTAATCTTAATTCATGTGCACCAACTATAAAACTTTCTCAAAGAAAATATGCATCTGAACCATTTTCTGGATTAAAACATATTTAGCAGCATTAATAAAATCATTTACTTCGATATTTCTTATAATATTTCCTTGATAATCACTTCATGTTGCATTTTTTCTTAATTTATATGTTCAAGTTTTATAGCTTTCATCATGTAATCCAATATAAGGATCATTTTGAGAATAATTTGGGTTTGTACTTCAAATAAATCCCCATATTCTCTACCAAATTCATCTGTACCTAATGGCGCTGAATTGGTATTAGATAATATTTTAAAATCAGATTGTTGCATTGTTTTTGCTGTTAATCAATGAAGTGGATTATTTGTAAAAGTTGTTTTTAATGTATTTTCAGGATCTTGATTTTTATTTCCACAAGATATAACAACAGTTAATGGTGTAGATAAAATAGTCACAACCATTAATGATTTTAATAATTTATACACTTTCAATTCCTTTCTTTATAATAATATTTTTTTTAATTTGATCAATTTCATATATCTTCATCTTGATGTGTTTTAGGATTTGCTATAACTTCCTCTTTATTTTTTTCATAAATAGTTCTTAGTTCTTCAATTTGATCATATGTCAATAAGTTTTCTACATAATCAGTATTAAATAATTTATAACTACTATTACCATATGCAACTCTTGATAATCTAAATGGTGTAGAATGACTTATTGTAAAACTCATTGCAGCACTTCTTCTCATAAATGGAGCAACAAATCAATCTTGATATAGTGTTTGTACTTCTAATTTTGCAAACTCTTTATTTCTTTCTACTAAATCAGTTGTTTTTTTAGTATCTACATCGATTAAATCTTTTGTATATTGATATCTAGAATTAAATAATTCTGATTTCCCATCTTGTTCTACAACAACATCATTAAATTTATCTTTATTAGCTTCTTTTAATTTTTTATATGCAGCATCAGCAGAAGATGAATCTAAATCTGAAAAGTTCTCAAAACCAAATAAATTACCCTGACGTAAATAGAGTTCATAATCACCATCTAATTTTAAAGTTGAAGAATATGTCATCGGATCTTTATAATCAGGACTTCAAGATGAGAAAGTTATATCTGATTTTCCAGATTGTAATTTTTCAGCATAATCATTTCAACTTATTGCTTTTTCTTGAGTTATCACAATTGGATTATTTTTTAAAGCATTGAATTTTTTTATCATTTCATCTTTATAAACACCAACTGACTCTGCTGAAGTTGGATCTTTAACTGCTACAATCTCTATTTTTTTACCAGATTTTAAGATTTCTCCTAAAAATTTGTCTTTTTCTAAGATAGTTCTTAAAGCTGATACTTGTTTTTCAACTTGTTGATTAAACCCATCAGAACCTTCTTTATTTTTACCATATTGACTATTTCTTAAAAAATCAACTCCATCTTTTAAATCGTCTTCAGTAACTGATTCAACACTATCAGTTGATTTATTCGCATCAAATTTTATTTCATTTAAAGCATCTTTTTCATAACTTAAGAAATTATCTACAAAATTATATGGTACATAAGTATTTCTTAATTGAGAAGAAACAGATTTGTCTTCATCATAAACATTTGAATAATAAGTTGCTCAATCAGTTCTGTTAATACCTGTTGTTAAAAATTGTCTTGCTTCTTTATATTGTAACAATCTAGAAGCATTTCTTGCCCTTACTTTTTTACCAGAATCTGTGCTATCATAATCACTATTTAAATAATTATAAAACATTAATCATGAAGAAGCATCATCTGGTGAGTCAGTATATTTAGTCATCCCATCTCTTTTTTTAGGATCATTTGGGTCTCCTACATATTCATCTCAACCAGCTGTATCATTTGGATTTGGTGAATAACTTGAAATTGTTCCAGCTTCATATAATTGTCTAGTTTTAGATGAATCACCTCCACCTACAAAAACATATCTTAATCTATTTAAATTAGTTTTATTTGCAAAATGATAATTTAAGTTTTTATCCAATATTAAAGAAGTATCTTGAGTAAAACTTGTTGGTACAAAGGCACCTGAATATCTACCTTTTTTATAATCATCAACTAAACTTGGATCTGACAATGCATCTTTATGAATTGGAGAAAATACTGCATAAGTTAGTAATGATTCAAAATATGGAGCTGGTTTTGTTAATGTAAATGTTACATTACTTCCTTCAACTTTTAAACCTAATTTTCCTTCTGTTACATAACTATCAAAAATTTGATTAAAGTCTGCCCCAGCTTTTTTAGCCTCAGTATTTAATTCACTTGCACCTTTGATCATATCTTTTCATATATTTATAGTTTCAGAAGCATTTTCAGGATTTAAAGCATATCTTGCAGTATTCATAAAATCATCTGCTGTCAAATCATCTACTTTATTTCCTTGATAATCACTTCATGTCGCATTATCTCTTACTTTATAAGTTCATTGAGTTTTATCACTATTTGCAACTCCAACAAATGGAGTTTCAGCAGTATAATTTTTATTTGTTGGTTCAAATAAATCACCATAAATTCTTCCATATTGGTCTGCTGCAAGTGGGTTAGCATTTGTGTTTGCTAATATTTGACCATCTTCAGCATTTTGTGTTTTTGAAGTAAGTCATTTGCTTACATTAGTCCCAATAGGAGCAACAATAGTTTTTTCTGGATCCTGATTTTTTGACCCACATGCATATGCACTTGCTGATGACGATACAACAAAGCTGACCGCCATCAAAGAAGATAATAATTTTTTCATTTTTTTAAAATTCCTTTCTTAATTAGTTATTTGTCTATATTTTTTATACTCTTTTATTTCTCTATCATTTAAATAAGCAAAATGATTTTTTTCAACTTCCACAAAGTTTGGTAAATCAAATATATAATCGTGATGTTCTTCATCTGGATTATATACAAAACTTTTTTTGTTTCTTGCTAATGAAGGTTCTGGTTGTGGTATAGCTGAAAGTAATGATTTAGTGTAAGGATGAATTGGATTTTTAAATAACTCATCTGCCTCACACATTTCAACAATTTGTCCATGATATATTACAGCAATTCTATCTGTGATAAACCTAACTACACTTAAATCATGTGCAACAAATATAAATGTTAAATCTTTTTCTTTTTGAAATTTTTTAAAAAGGTTTAAAACTTGAGCACGAATTGAAACATCAAGTGCTGAAATTGGTTCGTCAGCTACAATTATTTTAGGATTTAATATTAATGATCTTGCTATTCCTATCCTTTGTCTTTGACCTCCTGAAAATTCATGAGGATATCTAGATAAATGTTCAGGTAACAAACCTACTGACTTAATTGTTTTTAAAATAAGATATTTTTTCACATCTTTATTTTTTATAGTTTTAATATCTGTAATTTTATTATTGTTATTTTCATTGTAATAATCCATATACTCACGTTTAGCTTCATTTGATTTATATAAATCTTTGTAATTAACTAAACCTTCACCTATAATTTCATCAACTGACATTCTATCATTTAATGATGAACTTGGATCTTGAAATATCATTTGAATATTACGCCTGTTCTCCTTTCTAGCCCTTCGACTTACAGGCTTAAAAATATATGATTTCTTTACTAATTTATCAATTGATGGCAACTCTAGAAATTCAATAAATTGAGTGATGTTATTTTTTTCCTCTTCAGATAAATCAATTTTTATATTTTTTCATTCATTATATTTATTTACTAATTCATCATCTTTAACAACATCTCTATCAATTATTTTTTTGATATAAGTTGCCTGTTTAATATAATCTTCAACTTCAGAATCGGTTAATTCTTTCTTATTATTAACAATATTCTTTAAATCGTTTTCAAAATCCGTTTCAAACAACTTTGAAGCTAAATTATTCAACTTTACATAATCGATATTTTTACTTTTGTAAATATTGATGATTTTAAAGCAATAATTAATATTCATATTGGATTTAGATCAAAAATCTTTAATGTAATAATTTAATAGTTTAATTTCCTTAACATTTTCTAGACTAGAATTACTTAATTTTATTAACTGATTTTTACACTCTTCAATAAAGTTTTTTCTAGAAACATATACTTTTTTATAATATTTTGGAAGTTGTTTGTTTTTAACTCTCTCATTAGCAGTTAATAATGTGTTTTCATTTTGAATATTTTTTGCAACATTTATTTTTGAAATTAATTCATTATTATTTGTTACAACAAAATCTAAATTTTTGAATAAAGTACTTAATAAATCTTTAAACTTATAGGTCTTTTCTAAATCGTTTTTTGATTTATCTACTATTTTTTTTGTTGATATATAAATGTCTTCAACTTTTAATTTAATTTCTTCAATTATTTCATTTACTTGTTTTTGCTTTTCTAGTAATGATTGTTCTAGTTCAACTGGAATTTTAGGTACTTGTATATGTATATTTTTTACAAAGTTTATAATTCTTTGTTGAATTTTTATAATTTCATTAATAATATTTAAACTATATTTATACATATCATCAATGAATATTATTTTGTCAATATTTATTTTTTTTAAAAAATCTTTTTTTATTATTGTTTCTATACTTTTAGAATCTGTATAGGTTTTTTTTAAATCTGTTAATAAATATCTTAAATATTTTGTTACAGAATATACTTTATTTTCAAAATCTTTAAGTTTGTATGTGATAGAAGTATTTAATTTATATAAACTAGCTGATCTTCCTGCAATAATGATGTCATTCATGTATATAGCACCATCATTTAGACCTTGTACACCAACTATTGATCTAGCAATAGTAGTTTTACCACTTCCTGATTCACCAACAAGACCAAAGATTTCTCCTCTATTAATGTCAATTGTTGTATCATTAACAGCTTTAAATTTTTTGCCCTTGTTTCTAAAAACAATACTTAAATCTCTTATTTTTAGAAAGGCATTGTTTCTTTTTAAATTAGCCATAATCTTTTCTTTCTATTAATCTTCTATCTTACTTTTTAAATTATTTAAAACTTCAGGTTTTTCTGTTTTAGGAGCTCTTTCATCTAATAATCAAGTTTTAGCAAAATGAGTTTCGCTAATCTTGAATACTGGTGGTTCATAAAATTTATCAACTTCTAATGAATAATCACTTCTTAAAGCAAATGCATCACCAACAACTTTTTTAAATAATGATGGTGGTGAACCTTTAATTGAATAAAGTTCTTTACCTTTTTCACCTAACTGTGGCAATGATGATAATAGTGATCATGTATAAGGATGCTTTGGATTATGGAATATTTCATCTGTTAAACCATATTCAATTATTTGTCCTGCATACATAACAGCTACCCTATCTGCTAATTTTGCAACAACTCCTAAATCATGAGTTATAAACACAACTGTAAATTTATATTCTTCTTGAAGTTCTTTTATTAAATCTAATATTTGCGCTTGAATTGTAACGTCAAGTGCAGTTGTTGGTTCATCACAAATTAATATATTGGGTCTTGAAGCAAGTGCAATTGCAATAACAACACGTTGTCTCATACCACCAGAATATTGACCCGGTATATCTTTATATCTTTTTTTAGCATTTTGGATTCCAACTTTTTCTAATAATTTTATTGCCTCTTCTTTAGCTTTTTTTCTGGAATACTTTAATTTTTTTCTAAGTACCTCAGAAATTTGAAAACCTACTGATAGTAATGGGTTTAAAGAAGTCATTGGATCTTGAAATATTGAAGCAATTGTTTTACCCCTTAAATTTCTAAGTGACTTAATGGATTTTATTTTATTTACAAGTTTTAGCTTTTTTCAGTTGCTTCAACTTTCTAAAATTAAATTAAATTCATTTTCTGAAACTGTTTTATTAATGAACATGTTTTTTATATAACTTTCAATTTGAATTTCAATTTCAAAATTATAGAAATTGAAACTATAAAATTTTAAAAACTTGTATATATTATTCTTTAAAAGAAATAGATATTTTTTATTATCACTAAAAGTTTTTATATCTTTATCATATTTTATTAATAAATTTTTCAAATGTTCTAAATTTAAATCTTTTTTATATATTTCTTTATAAAAATCTTCGAAAGTATTTTTAAGATATAATTCAATAAATTCCATATCTTTAAAATTATTAAATTTTTTAATTAATTCTGATACTATAGATTTTTTATAATTTAAAAATAATATTTCGGTTATAATACTTTGATCTTTTTTGTCCGATTTATAAAACTCAATTATTTTTTTAAGAAAAGATATAGTTGATCAAACACGATATTTTGATATTAAAGATGGATTTTTAATTTTTCTTTTATTAACTTTTAAATTAAAAAACTCTTCCTCTAATCTATCATTTAATTCACTTTTGAAATTTAAGTTGTTTATATATTTTAATTCTTGATCAATCTTATTCAAATTATTAATTATTGAACTTTTTTTGTATTGGAATTTATTTTTTTTATTAAAATCAGTTTCTTTGATTTTAATAGCTTCTAATTTTTTTAATGTTACATCATACTTTTTGTTTAAATTATTTAAATTTAGATTTTTTAGATGTCTTTTCTTTTTTTTGTTTTCTTTTAATTCAAAGTTTAAACTTTTTACAATAGATTTTATTGTGTATTTATCAACAATATTTTTTTGTAGACTTACCAAATCAATTGGTTCTTTAAAATAACTTTGTGGGTTAGTTTTTAAATTTGGATAATATATTATTGAACCTTCACTAATAAATCCATTACTTTCAAGCATACCAGTAAATGTTTTTGTAATAACTGATTTACCACTTCCTGATTCTCCAACTATAGCCAATATTTCTTGATCATAAATATCTAATGATACATTTCTAATAGCAGTAAGAAACTTTTGTCTTACTTGGAACTTAACCTCTAAATTGTTTAAAGATAAAATTTTACTACTCATAATATTTCCTTATCTATGTAATTTTGGATCTAGGGAATCTGAAAATATTTTCCCTACAACGAAGAATAATAATGAAATACCCCCAATAAATGATATTGGTATAATCATTAAATATGGGTATATTTGTCAAGAAGTGTTAGCAATCATTTCATTAAGGATAGATCCCAATGAAGCTTCATCCATTAAATCATTTACAAATCCAAAATTGTAATATGCAAGTAATGAATCTAATGCAATGGCATTAGGAATTGCAAATGATGCTGTTTGAATAACTATCGGTAATATTTTTGGTAAAATATTTTTTACCATTATTCTTGGTCCTTTTGTTCCTAATATTTTAGAAGCAACATTATATTCAGCATTTCTAACTAATATTGTTTGAACTCTAATTACAGAAGCCATTCCAATTCAACTTGTTATAGAAATTGCAACTACTAAGACTTGTAAACTAACTTTTACATTAAACAAGCTATATATATAAATAACTAATAACCAAAGAATTAATGATGGAATTAATGTTAAGAATCTTATTACTTCTATGAATAACATATCTAGTCTAGAATAAAAACCTCAAATTAATCCAATAAATATTCCTATGGCAATTTCAACTGATGCAATTATAACCATAAATAATAAAGTTGAACGTGAACCAATTCACATTTTATTTCATAAATCTTCGCCTCTAAGAACAAGTCCAAATCAATGTTCTGCATTAGGAGCCATTGGTCCAGTACCTGGTCTATCTAAGGGAACAGGTTTTTCTCCTCTTGCAATTGTTATTGTAAGAGTTATAAAAATAATTATTAAAATTAATGAAATTATAAAAGCTTTACTTTTAATAACTGTTTTACCAACAGATTTTCAATAACTATAAGGTTTTGTGTCAATTGATTCAACCTTTGTTTCATCAACATCTTTTGAAAAAGTAAAAAGAGAATTACTAATTTTACTTGGATCAAAATTTTGTTTTAAATATTTAAATTTCATAATACTCCTTTACTATAATTTGACTCTAGGGTCCATTAAGACTAGTATTAAATCACTAATTAGAGATGAGAATACTCCAACCCCTGCTGAAAGTGTAATATAACCTAAAACAACAAATACATCATTTGTACTAACCCCAGTAAGTATATATTTACTCATACCTGGTGCAGATCAGAACCTTTCAACTAGAATACTTGAACCAAATAATGATAATATCAATGCCCCAGGTATTAATCTAATAATACGAATACCAGCATTTCTAAAAATATGAACATAAAATATATAAGATGAACTTAATCCTTTTGATTGAGCAAACCTTGTATAGTCTGCTGTCATTTCATCAATTACATACCTTCTTGTAGAAATTACAATAGAAGGCATTATAAGTAAGACGACGCCAATAACAGCTAAAAAGTTAGTATAATCATCTTCATCTCAAATACCAGCAGAGCCCATATATTTCAATGAAAACATCCAAAATAAAGCTATTATAATAGTTGCAGGAGCTGAAATAATTAATAAAAATAATCAGCTTATAAAACTATCTATTGGTTTTTCTTTGTTTTTTGCAGCTATTATACCAAGTGGTACTCCAAACAAATATGAAATTATAACTGCTGAGAAACCTATTGTAAATGATATTGGCATAGCATCTTTGAATGAATCCATTACCGGATAGTTTATTATTCCATTTGATTTGTTAAGTATTAAACCTAATCAAAATCATTTTGTTTGTGGTTCACCTCAAGTAATACCCATGTTACTAACTTTTAAAGGCATCCTTATTTCTTTTGGAATAAAAGGTGTTATGTTTTTCAAATAATTAAATATTTGTTCAATCATAGGACCATATATTCCTAATGCTATCTTTTTATTTTTTACTCATTCGAAATATTCTGGGCTATTTATTTTAACAGGAGGTTTTGCGACATTGAAATCATTCATAATATCTGCATCTCTAATGAAAGCAACCATCAAAACATATACAACTGCTATTGCAATATAAAGAGTTATAAAAGCATATATAATTCTCTTTAATGAGTACATTAACAAAGGTGTTTTTTTCAAAAATTCTTTATTAACTTCTCTAAGTTTATTTCAAGAATATTTAAGTTTTTCAAAAAATGCTTTTTTTGAGCCAGAATCATTTAATTTATTTTCCAAACTATCAATAATATTACTTAACTCAGTATCGTCAGCAAGTTTTTCTACTTCTTTTTCCATATTTTCCTTTCTTTTTTTTATTACTTATTATTAAACATTTTATTAAAATAATATATTATAATAATCTATTATTAGGAGGCTATCATGAGCAATAAAAATACTCAAAAATCTAAAGACATAAAAAGAAAAATTAAGGAAGATCATAAGGCTTACGTAAACAACAAGATTGACGAAATATTTGAAAATCCTGTAGAAAAGCATTATTCCTTCAATCAATCAAAGAGACTTAAACTTTATGATTACATCATAATTTTAATATCTGTTTTAATTTCGATTGGAATATCATTTTTAATTTCAATTTATGGTTTCAAAGATATTAGTAAAACAGAATGATTTACAGCTGCTTTTACTTTTTTAAGTTTATTTTCTGCTATAATAACTGGTTGATTGAAAAATAATTATGTTGCAAGATTTTTTAATGATAAAAGAAGGAGATATCAAACCACTCTATCAAGCGAAGAAGGTTTTATGAGAAGAATTATTAAAATTCTTTTATTAATTTCTTTGATCTTGCTAATTATTAGTGTTATTTTTGTTTTTACCCTATAATAAAGGTTTTATATTTTATTTATCACTCATTCTATAAGACACGCTTTAGTCCTTGTACTTTTTTCATACTACTTTATTTAATAAATTCATTTTTATTAAATATTTTGCAATAATTCTCCTTTCCACTTATGAAGGGTAACTATAAAGAAAAACTCCTGCTTGTGAAACTTATTCACAAGCAGGAGTTTTAATTAATAAATTAAATTATTTATATAGCTACTCTTTGCTTATATTTACTTTTATTGTTTCAACAATTTATATGAACTTATGTATGACAAAATCATAATGCTAGTGGCATTACGTTTAATATTCAACTTAGAATACATACATGAATTTCTTCAGTTCATAATTTTGTTTCCCTTCATAATACTTTTATATTAACAAAAATAAATTTAAAAATATACACTTTTTTAAAAAAATTTAAAAAAAGTGTATATTTATCAAAAGTGTTTAAAGTGATTGTTCTAGATTAATTAAAATGAGGTTTCATCTTAATATTTAGTTCAAACATTATTTAAGTTATTATTTAAATATAATAAATCTTTTTAAAAATATAGCAAAAATGATTTTTAACTAGAGACATTTACACTAACTGATATTGCTACTGTTGATAAATATTTTCAATTTTCATGACCATATAATTCAAAATTAACATCATTAGTAAAATAAATAATTAAATCATATTCGCCAATAGTTAAATTGTCTCTTCACTCACAAATATCATTTAATGTTTCATATTCAACAATATTATTGAACATCATTATATCTATTTTTTCATCATTTTTTTGGATTCAAGGTCTTAATCATCTATCAATATTGTATTCTTTATCTCAAAATGCGGGTGCATCATTTTTAAAATAATAATCTCTTTGATAATTATATTTATCAAGTATCGTATTTTTTAACTTATCTAAAAATATATTGTCTTTACTAATTGAGTTATAAATTTTGTTTAATCAATTTGTATCACTATTTTTTATGTCTATTGTATGTTTCTTATTTGTTGAACTCTTATTAGTAAAGTCAATGATATCTAAATATTTAGTTATTATTTTAATTTTTATTGTAATATTATTATCGATTTTATAATAAACATTATTTTTAGATAAATCTAATTGTAAAGAACCTTCATTTGTTATTTCATCAAATTCAAAATTAATAAATTTTATTTGTGATTTAAGTATTAACGGATTTTTGCTTAAAAACTCCCTTTCTGTTTCTTCAACAATATTATTATTGCTATTTAAAATAATATTAGTATCCCTTATGTAATTAATTAAGTTTTTTCTAGTTTTTCAATAATCTCCAATTAACTTTGTGTTATTAAAAATTGGATCATTATTAAAATAATCTAAGTATTTTTCATTATAAAAATTATTAGCATCAACTACATAGTCATCAGTTTTTACAATTCTTGAAAAGTTTTTTACAACTTCGACCACTGGTAATACTTCTTTATTTTTATCAAAAATTCCTCTGTTTCATCAACTATTTCCTACCATGAATGACTTTTGATTACTTTCATTATTTGGTTCAGAATAATAAATTCCTTCTCTTGTAGACCAACCTGATTTACCACTAAATATTCAAGCTGGTTCTCATCAATAAAAACCTGTTTCATCATCAGGATTTGCTTTACTAATTGTTTCCATAACAGAACTAGTTAATTTTATTTGTGAATCTGGTGAGGGGTTCGCTAATTCTCCTGATCCATTTTGACTCGAACTTATATCTACAACCAAATTAGTTTGTTCATAAGTATAAGGAACAGCATATTCTGAAACATAAGATTTTAAATTATATTTAGTTTTAATTGAATCCATTAAATTATATAGCTTTAAATTATTACCATTTCAGTCAGGATAATATGTTATACCAACTGAATCTACTCAATCTACATTTTTACCTTTAATTAAATACTCATCTAAAGTATCCATTCATCTAGTAATTGATGGTGAACCATCAATATGTATTGCTAAATCTGTTTTTACATTAAATTCTGACTCAAATGTTTTTACACCAGATGCTGCATAATTTAAGTAATCTGCTGTTTGTAAAACATCTTTATATCCTGATTTTGAGTTATTTTTTAATGATCAAAATGCACCTCTAGTAATTTCATTTCCCAATTGTGTTGTTTTAGGAACAATTCCTGTCTTTTGATAAAAAGTTTTTAATGTATTATAAGTATATTTTTCAATTACATTCTTAAGTTCATTTGTAGAATAATTCTCTCATTCTTTTGGAAGATATTGTCTGTTTGGATCTGCTCAAAAATCTGAAAAATGAAAATCTAATAAGACATTTTTAATATTAAATTTTTTCGCTTGATTAGTAATTCAAATATCTGTTTCTAAATCATTGTGACCCCCACCATATGTATTACCTTTATCATCATATGGATTATTTCACAATCTTAATCTAATTGAATTAAAATTATTTTTAGCTAATATTTCAAAAAGGTTTTTGTATTCTCCATCATCATCAATATAGATTTTTTGATTATCATCACTTAACTCTTCAAAGGATTTATGATTCATTTGTTCAACAACTTCTGCATAAGATGAAACATCAGCTCCTTTAATAAAAGAACTATTATTAATTTTTATATTAGAATAGAAATTATTATATCAATAATTTTGGTCATCTTTTTTATTTAACACAAACATTGCGATAAATGTAGAAATGACTATAGAGATAGTTGCAAAGATTGAAAAACATATTATAAGTATTTTATTATTCTTCATAAGTTTAACTAACCCTTTCATTATTATTTTTTTGATTTTCATTAAAAATATATTTCTTATTTAAAATAAATGTAAATGAAAATAAACCACTTATAATTAATCCCATTTTATAAATATATTTTCTTTCTAAAAGATTAACATCAATTTTAAATAACATTATAAAAAACATAAACATAATAGAAGTTATTAGCAAATAAAAGTTAAAAATTATTAATAAAAATGATAATCAATAATTTAAATCGCTTTTATTAACAACTCAATTGATTAAGTCCCCCATTAATCCATTTCCATAACTTTTTAAATCAGTATATATAAAAATAGTTGAGTTTATTAAATAAAAAATATTTATTAGTAATAATGTGTTTTCAATAAAATTGAAACTAGTTTTATCAAAAACTTTTAGTTTATAATTTTTATTTTTTCAATACAGATATTCTCAATATATTGATATAAAAAATAATAAATTATGAAATCAAAATAAGTATTTAAAATTTTTTGGTGCAAATAGTCGCATTAAAAAACTCATAAATGCAATTCACATAATAAATAAACTTAATTTTAATCAAAGTTGAACTGTATTTAAATTTGATTTTTCACTACTTAAATTTATAAATAAATTATATGTTATGCTCATTGTTAATATAGATAATGTTAACAAGCTATAAGTAAAATATAATATTAAAGTTGTTATATAAAAATGTTTATCTTTTGAAGATAAAAAATATTTATTATCGTTAATAATTTACACCCCTCATTTATTCCCCAAAAATTATTTATTTCAATTGAAATATTCCATAATATTTTATAAGAATTATATTTAAAAATCAATAAAAAAAGAAACATTAATCTAGACTTTTAGATTTTTGTTTCTTTTTTATTTTTTTTATTTTATTATCTTCATTTATAAATTCTTCAGATATTAATCTGTTTCTTCTTCAAGGATCTGGTAAATAATGATAACTAAAAAATACAATACCATCAAGAATTAACATACAAATTCCAGGTAATAAAGCAATTAATATAGCAAATAATATTAAATATCAATTTTTAGTAGTATATTCTTCTAATGTAGGTAATTTCATTACTTCACTATTAAATATAGGTATGAAAATAATAACTACATTTACTACAATTGATACAAAACTTGCTATTCACAATGTTTTATTAAAAATAACATTAATTTTTTTACTTGATTTTCAGTTAGAAAGTTTAATAAAGTTTGCAAAAAAACAAGGTGCACTAGTAATTGTCACAAACATTGTTAATCTACCATGACTTTGTAGTAATGATTTTGAATTATAACTTAATTCATCAGATCTCAAAGCTTCAAATCAAGAGGTGTATTTACCGCCAGTTATATCAAAAACTTCTTTTTCAGTAGTATAAATCATACCTACATAAAATGCTGCGATTGTTGCAATAGTTGTAAAAAATATTATTTTAAATAAGGTATATCATAATCCTAATAAAATTGGGTTTTTACCTTTAATTGGTTTTACCTTCATTAATGTAGAATCATTAGCACCCATACCAATTGATAATGCAATAATTGATTCTACAATTAGATTCATTCAAAGAATATTAGTTGCATCTAATGGTGAAATTGTGTTTACAGTTGATAGTATAAAAATAGATAAAACATTTGCTAAATTAACACCAATTATAAAAGAAATAGCACGTTTAATTTTTTGATAAACATTTCTTCCTTCATTAACACCTTTTATAATTGTTTCAAAATTATCATCAGTCAATATAACATCAGCTGCTTCTTTGGCTACATCAGTACCAGTAATACCCATTGCGACACCAATATCGGCTTTGGCTAAACTTGGTGCATCATTAACTCCATCACCAGTCATAGATACGATATAATTATGTTTTTTTAAAGCATCAACTATTCTAACTTTATGTTCAGGATTTACTCTCGCAAATACTCTTATTTGTTCAATGACGTTTGCTAGTTGATAATCATCCATTTTATTAAGATCATCAGAACTTAAAACCTCAGTTTGGTGTTGTGCTAAATCAAGTTCTCTTGCAATAGCCAAGGCTGTTGAGGCATGATCACCTGTAATCATCACAACTCGAATTCCAGCATCATGTGCTTGTTGAACTGCATTAATAGCACTTTCCCTTACAGGGTCTATCATTGCTACAGCTCCAATAAATATAAGATCATCTTCAATTGTTGACTTATCAGTTGAATTATTTGATTCTTTATATGCAAAACCAAGAACTCTTAAAGCATGTTCAGATAACTCTTGATACAATTCATGCATCTTTTTCATGTCATCATCAGTTATTTTTCTAATTTGACCATTTTCCATTATTCTGGAACACTTTTTGTATAATTCATCAATTGCACCTTTAGTAAATATGATATTTTTATTATCTATTGTGTTAATTGTTGTCATCATTTTACGTTCACTATCAAATGGAATCTCAAAAGTTCTTTTTCATTTTTTTCTAGCATCTTTTTCATCATATTCATGTAATTCTGCATAATCAACTAATGCTAATTCTGTTGGGTCACCGATTCTTTCATCGCCTTCAACTATAGAATCATTACACAATATTAATGCTTTTAAAAATAAATCTTTTTGTAAATCACTTGTGAATGTGTATTTATTTACATCTTGTATAACGTTATCAAAAATAAGTCTTTTTACAGTCATTCTATTATGAGTAAGCGTACCTGTTTTATCTGTACAGATATAATTTACACTACCAAGTGTTTCAACTGCTTGTAATTTTTTTACAATAACATTTTCTGCTGCCATTTTTTTAGTACTTAAACTAAGTGTAATTGAAACAATTGCTGCAAGACATTCAGGAATAACACCAATTGCAAGTGTTATTCCAACCATCATGTAGTTTGCCCAAGCTTCTTTATTACCACTAAAAAATAATGTTACAAAAATTAATACCCCTATTACAAAACTCAATGCAGCTACATAGTAAGTAAATTTATTAAGTTTTTTTTCTAATGGAGTTAGTTCTTCACTATTATTATTAATTGAATCAGAGATTTTACCTATTTCAGTATCTTTTGCAATTTTTACAACAATTCCAATGGCTCTACCGCTTGTTGTAAAGGTTGACATAAAAGCCATGTTTTTCATTTCTGCTAATATATCAGTTTCTTTTTTTAAACCTAAGTGAGTTTTAGATACTGGTATTGATTCACCTGTTAAAATTGATTCATCTATTGATAAATCACTTTGTTCAATAATTCTAATATCAGCTGGCACATACCTACCGGCTTCTAATATAACAATGTCTCCAATAGTTAATTCACTAGCATCAATTTCTTGTTGTTGACCATTTCTAAGCACCACTGCTTTTGGTTTCGATAAACTTTTTAAGGCATCAGTTGATTTTCTAGCCTTCAATTTTTGTAGAGTTTCAAGAATCGCATCAAGCAATACAATAACTATAATAACTATAGCATCAATAAATTCCTCTACTTCAACCTTTCAATCATTACTTATTAATTGTGCAATAATTGAAATAATAGCTGCTGCAATTAATACTAACAAAATCGGTTCTACTAATGCCTTTAAAAAAATAATGAATCAATGAACATTTTTCTTTGTTTCAATTACATTTTTACCATATTTTTTGCTATTTTCTTCCAGTTTAGCATCGGTTAAACCTTCTTCAAAATCTAAACCATACTTTTCTTCTATTTTTTTACTATCTAACGAAAGATAATCTTCCATATTTATAAGTCCACTTTCCTTTACTTTAAAAAATTATAACATTTAATTTAAAATATCTTATAAGATTATTAATATTTAATATTATACATTAAAAATTATTGCTATTAATAAGTAAAATATTTTTAAATACTTAAAATGTTTTTATAAATGAAATAAATTATTTATATTTGTTATTATTAAAAAAGTTTATAAACTAATTTGTTTATTGGAGGATTTATGTTTAACAATTTTTATGTATTAGGAAATAGTCTAAGTGATGGTGGTGCTTATAATTCAATCGTTCAAGTTTTATTAGATCTAGAAAATGGGAAGAATAAATTTAAATACAAGTTTGGTGGTAATTTTAAAAATGAAAAAAGTCAATTTTATTCTTATTCAAATGGGATGACTGCAGTTGAATGAATAAATATATATTTAGGTTTTAGTAGTCCAATGAAACCAAGTGGTTATTTAATGATAAACGAATATAATTTAAATGGTAGGAATTTTGCTGTTGGTGGAGCAAGAGCATATAGAGACATTTCAGTTACATTAAATGAAGCAAATCTAATTGATAAAATGCTAAAGGCAGATATAATTACACAAACTCAATCACTTTTAGAACAGAAAAATATCACTAAAAATGATTTAATATTATTTGAAATTGGTGGAAATGATTTACTTGATTCAATTAAAATATTTTTAAATACAAAAAATATTAATGATGCATATGAAATATTGAATAAAGCTGTTATTAATATTAAAAAATCTCTTGATATGATTTTAATAAAAGGTTCAAAAGTTCTATACACAACAACATCAGACATACAATACATTCCATTGTTACAAGGTTCAGAACTTGATGAAAACGGTAATTTAAATGCTATATCAAAATTAATAATTAGTAATCCAAAAATCCAAGACTTAATTTATAAAATAACTGAATATTTTTATATAAAAATAATTGAAGTGATTGATGATTTAAAAATAACATACAAAGATAGCATTAATACTTTTGATCTATTTAAAAATTTTAAAACAATTTTAGATGAGTACTGTTATCAATATAAATTAAAATTTAATAAAGATGTTAATTTTAAAAACAATTATGGATTAGATAAAATAGAATATGATAAAAATAAAAAAACATATTATAATAAAAATTTAACATTAGAAAAACATATTATTAATCATAATATTGATGATTTTTTTTACATTGATAATGTACATCCAACAAGATATGTTCACCAATTTGTAGGTAAAAAAATATATAACAAAATATGTGAATACTGATTAAGTACGAATGACATGATTGATTTAGAAATCGATTTAATATAATTAATTTATTCATAATAAACTTTAATATCTTCTTCTAAAAAATATGGGTTGTTAAAACCATCTGATAAAGAAATATAAGCATTTTTGTTTTCTTTATCGATTTCTTTAACTTTAAGAGTTTTTTTTGGTTCAATTATATTTTCATTATATTTAAGAATATTATTTAATATTTTAACTTCAATACTAGGTAATAATCCAAAACTTAATTTTTGAATATTTTTTGTTAAGAAAACATTATTTAATGAAATCTTTTTATAAATTTTTAACATAGCTGTTCCAGATAAATTAACACCATTAATGTTATTTTCCATGCCATTCTTAATCTTTATTTTAATTTTATTAACTTCATTATCAATATCGTTGCTTAATACATCATTTTTATAAAATGATAAATCTACCATATCTATTAATTGATTTACACTAATAGATATTTTAATTACATTTTTAACTTCCTTAATTACATTTTCAATGTAATCTTTTAAATCAATTAAAAAATCATCTTTGCTTGAAAGATTGTTTGGATTTATACAGATATAACCTTTAAAAATAGCTTTATTAAACAATTTGTAAATACCCTTTTTATTTACAAATTGCTCTAATAATTTTATGTCCATTATTTACCTTTGCCTTTTAGTCTATTATAAAACAAAAAAAATAAAATACAATTTAAAAATTCTTATTAAATTATATTTTTTATATAATTATGAAACATATTTTTAAATTTATGTATAGCAATTTTTTTTATTAAAGTGTTGAATAGTTTTTGAATGCATTGCTAAATTAAATGTTTATTTAATATGTGCTTTATAAAAAAAACGCCAACTGATGAAGGCGTTTTATACAATAACCTAAGGATTTAAATCTCCAATATATACAACTGGTGTGATTAAATTCCTTTTTTATAAATGGTTTAATATTCAATTGTTTTTATTTTTTCTGAAAAGTTAGTAAATATTAAAGCCACATAAAATAACAAGGTAAATGCCAATATAGAAGAGTAAACAATCAATGTATCTTTTGAATACCCAATTATAATTGGATACAGAATAAATAATATTATTACTAATAGAGTATAAACAAATGAAAGAATAAGAGAAACCTTTAACTTTAATACTTGTCTGAAACAAAATAAAACATTTACCATTGCTGCAGCAACAATTAAGAAACCACAAATCAATGATGGTATAACTATAGTTAAACTACTTCCTGAAAACATCACAATTAAAGATGTTAAAAATCCTAAAAATGCAATTGTACAAGAAGATATCAAAATTATTAATTTAGCACCATTCAAAATAAAATCTCCTTAATAAAATAAAAAATATCGAGCGATCTCAATATTATGTATATATTATATCATAAAATAATTAAATTAGTATAGGTTAATCTATATAATACTGTAAATTAGATGCCTTAACTACTTTTTTTTATTATTCGTTATAAAAAATATTAATAATAATAATAATAATAATATAAATTCATATAAATATAAGATACTATGAAATTTAGTTTTATTATTTAAAGTCTAAAATATGTTGCATGCTTAATTACGAGATATTAAATAAAAAAGTGGATTTTCCACTTTTGTTAATAATATATAAAAATAAATAAAAAATAATTTTAATTAACTGAATTAATTGTTTTTATAAACCATATCTATTGAACCAAAACCAAATGCTGATGTTCCATCATAATGTGGGCTCAAACTAAGTAAATATTTTTTTGTTATATCTACTGATTCATCATTTGATAAAGTTATCTTAGCTGTATAGATACTATTAAATTCTGTATTTTTTTTAACATCATATATTTTAAAAATACTTGATGTTGCAGTTGTTGTACCATCTTCGTCATAATATCGAGTATCCAATTCAAAATCAAGATCTTTATTTATATAAAAATCATTTCCGATTAATATCAAAACTGAAGCATAATCATCTTTTCCTACTAATTCATTCTTGTCTACATAAACTTCATTTTTATAAGTAACTAAACCATGAATATCTCCACTATCACAAGAAATTACATTTGTTAATGCAATAGAACTAATACTTATTGCACTAAATACAGTCAAAAGTTTTTTCATTTTATCTCCTTTATAATAATTAAGATTTACTTTCAATATATGAAATACTAGCTGATTCAAAATATTCTGACATGTTGTTTATGAAAAACTGAATTTTGAATTTATCATTGTTTTTTGGTAATGCATCTTTGTTAAACTCAATTTTTGTTGAATAAATCATGTTATTAAATTCGTTTTTCTTTATATTATTTAATACAAACATATTAACTTCTTCAGTGTTTTTATCTAAATCATAAAATGTCTTAATACTAAATTTTACATCTGCATTAACTAATGAATCATCTGTAATAATAAAAAACGCGTTAATTTTATCTTCTTTACTAGTTAAAACATTTTTATCAAGAAAAGCAGTATTTTCAGTTATTGCTAATGGTATAAAGTTATTACCACATGAAACAACATTAAAGATTATTGGTGTTATAAAACTAATACCAGTTAATAAACCTAAAACTTTTTTCATAATTAATTCCCTTCACCTACATTGTAGATAATGTTATTATAGCATAATGTTATAAATAGCTATTTTTTTTAACAAAAAAAACCTAAGTAAATAGGTTTTCATTTTATAAAATGTATCTTAAATAAATTATAATTTTAAAAATTAAAATTATCTGGATCTGGACCGTCTCTAAATTGTTCTATTTTGTTTAATAACTCCATGTCATCATTTGTAAGCTTAAAATCTGAAATGTTTATATTATCTAAAACTCTAGAAGGCTTCGAAGTTTTTGGAATAACAATATAATTAAGTTGGTAAGCTCATCGTAAACAAACTTGTGCCTCAGATTTATTATATTTTTTTGCTAATTCTTTAATTTGTTCAATATCAAAACATTTTCCTCTAATCATTGTGCCTCATGATTCAACTAAAATATCATTGTTTTTACAAGTTTCAACAACTTCAAGATTTTTTAAAGCTGGATGTAATTCAAATTGATTAACGACTGGTTTAATTCTACAATTATTAAGTAATTCTTCAATGTGGTTTTTTTGAAAATTACTTATTCCAATTGATTTTACTTTTCCTTCATCAACTGCTTCTTCCATTGCTTTATAACACTCTAATCTATATTCAGTTGGTCAGTGAATTAATAATAAATCAATGTATTCTAAATCTAATTCTTTTAAAATATTATCAATTGATTTTTTAGCATCTTCATATTTATGATCAGAGTTTCAAATTTTAGATGTAATAAATAGTTCTTCTCTTTTATATTCACATTGTTTTAATGCTTTTGCAATAGTTTTATGATTATCATAAATTTTTGCAGTATCAATAAGTTTATAACCTGCTTTGATAGCAGTCTTAATAACATCCATGCATTCTTCTTCATTTGTTAATTTATAAGTACCTAAACCTATTTTTGGAATTTTTAAACCATTATTCATTGTATAGGTTTCATTTAATAATTTATTCATATTTTCCTCCTTTTGACTAATATTATTGTCAAGAAAATTATATACCCTAAAAAAATAAAATTGATTTATATTATAAAAAAACTATTTTATTATATTATTAATTGATACTTTTAAAGTATTAAAAAAATCTACTATTGTAGATTTTTTTAATAAATATAAAGTTTTATGCCTTTGCATTGTTATTAGCTCAATCAACAATCATATTTACTAAAGGTTTGGCTAATTTAGAACTTAAAGGTATCAAAATTAGTTTATTTAATATAAACTCAGCACCTGGTACTTTTAATAAAGCCTTTAATGCCGGTATTAAACTAATTGCTTGACCTCCAAAACCAACTAATAAGTTTATTGTAACTTCTTCTAATCAATCTTTACCATTTGTTAGAACTAATTGTTGTAAAAAAAGCTTAAATTTATAAATACCTAAAGCAACACTATTTTTAGCCTTATCCATTCAGCTTTCTTTTTTATTTTCTGCATCAACTTCTGCTTGTGTAGAATTACTTTTTAGTTGTTTTACATCTAATCCAATTTGGTTTGATTCTGGTTGATCTTTATCAGCATCATCATAAATATGATTACCATTTGAATCGATCATTAATTTTATACTGATTTTTCAACCAGCTAATGATGAATAATCAAGATCTAATCATGAAATAAATGTGTTTTCTGGTATTTCAACTGACAATGTCGAACTCATTCAAGATTCTACTTTACTTGTCAAATCATCATACTCTGTTTTTTTATTTACTTTTTCACTGTATGCATCTTTCACATTTACTGTACCCAAATTATTTGAACCTGCATTTTCAAAAGATTTTTTCATATCATCCATAAATGCTTTGGTTACAAAATAATTATTGAATGCTTTTTGCATATTTTGCTCAACATCTTTTAAATCATCCTTGTTTTCAACATTTCCTCTTACAGTTTTATTAAGACTATTTAATATTTCAGTGTTATTTTCAGAAGTAAATATATCTTTGTACTGCTTATTAGAGAACTTAACTGAACCATTTATGTCACCTGGTAAATTGAAATTTATTACTAGGTTTGAGTTTTCACTTGGTGCATTATCACCTTTGAATGTATCATAAACTGTTTTTGCAGCTGCTACTGTTTTAGATTTTGATGTAAAATCTAAGTTAATAACTTCATCTTTACTTTTTGAACCACATGCAATAACTGTGCTACTTGCTGATGCACTTATTGCAAATGCAGTTAATAATGTTAATACTTTTTTCATACCTTATCTCCTATTTTTACTACTTGATAATAGTACTACAAAAGTTTAGTAACAAATAAGTTTATAAAAATATTTTTAATTTATAAAAACATTTTTATAAATTAAAGTATGTAAACAAATTCAATAATAATGTTATTTCTATTACTTAAAGTCTGAACTATCTATTTTTAAATAATTACTAATTTTATTAATTATTAGTTTATTAAATCCAATTTTATTTCCATTTTTTGTCTTATTTTAAAGAAAGAATCACAAATGAAATTATATATAGTTTTAGCTACGTATTGATGTACATATCTTGTAGGGTGTACTTGATCTATAAAAAAATAATTATCAATTTCATTAGTTTCATGACCTTTAACATTAGAATTTTGCATATAAAATAATTTTTCATCTGACTTAAAATATGTTCCATCAACACCAAAATTATTTACTATATTTAAAGATTTATTAAAGGTTTTTGAATAAAGCTCACTATAATTAGTAATTATATTTTTAAAATTATGATACAAATCATATTGAAATATTTTATAATTATAAACTTCTTTTAAATTAGAAATTACTTCATCGGTTTTTTGATGATATTCATCATCATATGTGTGAAGCAAATTAACTAAACTTGGTGCTGCATTAGAAAGTGCAGTAACCTTACCATATCTATCTAATTCACCACCTTTAACTGTTGGCAATTGTCTTAAATCAGGTGAATTCATAAATAAAACATTTGCCCCAGTTGACAATACTGTATTTAATGCTAAATATATGTTTTCAGATGATTTCCTTATAATTTCATCTTTTTTTGGCAAAGATGAGTCTGCAAGACTTAATAAAACATCCATCATATCATTACCACCAATTTCAACTAATACTAAATCATTTTCGGTCAATTTTTTTTGACTAACTAAAGCATTAGCTTGTGATAAAATATCAACTTTCATTTTGGTTTTATTAATATTTGCTTCTCTTAAAGTTAATGTAATATCATCTCATGCTCTAGCACCACCAACTGCATAATTTCTACCATTTTGATTATCTTTACCAACCAATAATTCTCCTGCAGTTTTCATAGGTCCATCAAATCCAAAATAACTATTTAATCATTCAACAGTAGTAATTCCATTAGAATATGATGGAAATTGATTTCTTATTGCATCTTCAGTCTTAAAATTACCTCTAAAATCAAATTTGTATCCTTTATTAGAATTTTTATCAATTAAAGCTTGTGCAATATATTTATAACCACCAGCATCACTTAGACTATCTCCTAAAACATAAAAATTATTTAATTCAGGAATTTTATAAATAATTTCTTTTGTATCATTGGTGCATGCGATTATAGTTGATGATATATTTATACATAATGATAAAGATGATATTATAGATAATATTTTTTTCATATAATCTCCTTAATTAAAAAAATATTAACATAATTTTTTTTTATTACTTTAAAGATTAACATCTTTTTAAAAAATAAAAATATTTTATATAATCAATTAATAAGTTATTATTTATTACTGCTTTTTAAACTGTCATAAAATTTTTTATTTTTGTTTTTATAATTTTCCATTTCTTTTAGCTTATTATAATTTTTATTTCAATTTTTTGGATTAATTCTCAAAATAAAATCATTATTATCAATATTAACTTTTGATAATTTGCATTCATTTATAATAAAGAAAATAACTAACATAATTGTAAATACAAATACAAAGGTTGGTTGTAAAATTTGTCCTATTTCATTAGAACCTAACTTACTAAAAATATCATAATAAATATAAAGTAGAAAAGAAGCCATGATTGATGAAGCAATTATATTAAAATATACACTTCCTTTAACATTTAAAACATCCTTTACTTTTTTTGTTTTATGATTAACAAGTGCTGCTAACATAAGGATTAAATAAGTAGTAAATGCAAGCACAACAACAGAATCTGAAATTTTATCTATTAAAAAAGTTACTGCTTGACCAACATAATAAAATTCATTTGTAACATTATTCTTATCAATATAACTTCTATAGACAAATCAAGAAGTTAATGATAATACTAACAAAGTTGATGAAATTATTATTGCATTTAAATAACCACTTAATTTATATGAAATCATTGATTTACTTTTTTTATAATAAACTAATTGAGGTCCTTTATTATCAGTTGTGCTTGTTAAATTTATAACACCAAAACTACTAAAACCTGCAACAGATCCTAAAACAACAAGTGCAATTAATAATTTACAAGCTAATGCACCTTCTTTAGGCAATAATGATGATATAAGAGAAAATGAATCTGCATTGATTGTACCAAAATATAATGCAACAGCAAATAATATATTTACAAACAGAACCATAATTATTCCAATAACTTGACCAAATGCAAGCATTTTTTTATGTTTAATTTCTTTTTCAATACTTGATCCATACATAAATCCATCAAGTTCAAACAATAACATAGGAATAACTAATATAAAATAACTAAATTTTCATTGAGTTGTATTTTCACTAATAAATGCAGTTGTATTAGAGTGAAACTTAGCAAAAAAACCTAAACCTATTACAAAAATTAATGGTACAAATTTTAAATTATTAAAAAATATATGTAAGTATTTAAATCAACCATTTGATGCATGACCATTTGATATACACATAAAAAATATTATGAATACTGCAATAAATATAATTAAAAAAGCTTCTAAATCTTGGTTTATTCATGGATTAGATCCAAAATAATCGTCAAAGGAACGAAATACATAATATGAAACAGTTATTGCCATTAAACCTACATAAACAGGTATATAAATTAAACAATAAAATAATGAAAAAATACTGCCAGTCCTTCTACCTATGAAAGTTTCTGCAAAAGAAGTATGAGTATGATATCTATTTTTTATACTTGTACCTAATTCAATAAACACAAAAACCATTGATATACCAATAAAAGACATTAAAACAAGAACAATTAAAACAATATACGGGTTATGAGCAGCTAATAAAGCTTGTTTACTTTTTAAATATATACCAACACCAATTGAGTTTCCAAAAACAATAGAAAAAACTCTTCAGAAGTCAAATGCTGCTGATTTTCTAGTTTTTATGTTACTTATTTGAGTATACAAAGTTTCTGTTGGGTCTATTTTTTTTATATTATTATCCATATTATCACTTTCTTTTAATATTTTTAATTATAACATTTATATGTTTATTTAATAAAATAAATAAAATAACCAACAAAAGTTGGTTATAATTAAATATTTATTTAATTTGTAGATATATTATTCTTCATCTAATGAATAATATATCTTAATTGATCCACTTATACTGTGCATATAATCTAATTTATAGCTATTGTTTTTCACTGTTAAAGTTATAGTTCCTTTTGAACCTATTTCTTCATTAGGATTAGATTTATTTATAACAATATCAAATATAGTTTCAAAATTATCTATAACATTTTTTGAACTTGCTGTACCTTTAATTGATTCAGAATTACCTTGATTGTCAAAGAAGTATTTTTTACCATTTGCAAGTGATTCTCAGTAAGTTGGAAATGCTGCATCATAATCAGAAACATTTGTTATTCCTTCAAATAATTCTCTATATAAATCAGGTCCTTTTTCTTCAGTTGTTAAGTAGATTGGTTCCAATTGACCAGTTAATGATTCTCCACCATTTTCCATTTCAGTTAAATTTCATATTTGTGGTAGTTCACTTTCACTTTTAATTGTAACTTTAAATTTTAAACTTAATGGTTCATTAGTGTAAGTACTATTTATATCAGTTGAAATAATTGCGGTGCAATTGTTTTTATCATCTTTATTTATATTTTCAATTACAAACTCAGAACTTGATGCATTAACACTATTTTTTTTAGTAAATGCATATATTATTTTTTGAGATAAAGTATAAGAATCATCAAAATCATCTTGACTCATTTCTATTGAGTCTAAATCTGTTTTTTTAAATTTATCCTTAAAATTTTCTTGTTTACCTAAAACAATAGTAGCTTTACCATTTATTGTATAACCATCAACATCATTTTCATGACCTTCTTTTACAGTTAAAACTAGTTTACTAATATCATTTTTGCTTGTCTCACCCAAATTAACTGAGTTATCATTTGTATCTTTAAAATCAATGTTAATAAGATTAATTAATGTTTCTAGATTCAAATCAATGTTAGCAAGTTCTTTTGCCTTGTCTAATGTTTTTTTTACAAATAATTTAATTGAATCAAATATTGTGTTTGTATTTTTTAAATCAGGAACCATTATTTTACCTGTATTAAGATTTGAAGGTCTTACAATCTCCCCTAATCCTTTATTATTTACAACAGACTCAATTAATGCTAAATCAAATGATGATCTAGTTTTTTTATATTCATAGGTAACTTCTACACTCCCTATAAATGATGTAGAACTGTCTTTTGCTTTTATTTTTGAACTTGTAGTTGTTACGCTGCCATCAAAGTCAACATCAGTTGCTTTTAAACCAAAATCTTTATTTGTATTGTTTATTGCATCAACGATATTATTAATATCAGGCAAGTCTCCTTGACCAGATATTTTTCCTAAGTTTTTTGTTTCTAAAGTTGACAAATCTTTTTTTTCTATTTGAGTTCCATTTTCATTTTTATCGCTACAAGAAACAGCTGTAGCCCCAGTAGTTGCAATTATCCCTATTGCTGTTAATATACTTAATAATTTTTTCATAATTTCCTCCAAAATAATTATATAAAACAAAGTTTATAAATTTTTTTTAGAAACTATAAATTAATTTAATATTAATTAAAACAATGAAAATCTATTGACTTTTTATTTTTTTTACTTAAAGTTATTATTTATAAATCTTATAAGTGTTACATATCAACCTAAAATTAACTTAAAAGTTATTAAATAAATTTTTTTTATTATATATTTATTTAATAGAAAATTTATTTCCTTAGTTAAACAAAATAATTTAATAATAAAAACTATATTTAATTAATAAATAATTGTAAAATAAACTTCATTTTTTAATTTAAGCATTGCGTAACCTAAGTAGACCAACTATTTTATATATGCTGGTTTTTTGATCAAATATATTATATTTCAAAAATTGTAGTTTGTTAAAGTTATAAACAAATTTTCTAAAGTATCATAAAAATTTTGTATATTTTTAAATTTACAGCCATAAGTTTTAAAAAACTTTTCTTTTACTCATCTATTTAAACTTTCGGTTGAGGCGTTATGTTTAAAACCTCTTCTAGACATAGAATGCACTATATTATTATTCTTATTTACATATTCAAATATTTTTTAACATGAGAAAGCTATACCTCTGTCTGATTGTATTACTTTGTTTGATTTAGTGTTTATTGAATACTCATTTATTCTTTTAAAAACCTTTAACGAGCCGTTTGAATTTTCATTTTTATCAAAGTTATATGCAATAATAGTTTTTAATCCCAGTCATAAGATATCATGCAATTTAATTTTGTTTTATAAGAATAATTATATAATTCTATTTTTAGATTAGTACCATCAACTCCAACTACATTAGGAGTATTGTAATTCATTTCAATAAAATCATCTCTAACATAAGAGTTATGTTTTTTAGATTCATTTAAATAACTTGATTTTTTAAAAATTATCCCTACTAAATGAGTTTTTAAATACCTCAGGTTTTTCTCTTTTGATTAGGTTAATCATTTTTTGAGAGACTCTTTTATTTTTATTAACAAAAATTAATTTCCTTATTAAAAGAGAACCTGTTTGTAAATCATTATTTACTTATTTAAATCTTTTACTAAGTCTACTGCATTTTCAAATCTTTCATTTTCAAAGCTATTAATAGTGGGAATCTTTAGCTTGTATTTGTATAACAAAATAGGGTTTTCTAATTTTAATTTCATTTTGAATTTCTAATAAGTATTTTTATGAACTTTAAAATAATTTAAAAGCCTATTGGTCCCCATGTCATAATTAGCAACTAAATAATATATTTGAGTGCATGCATAATATTTATAAGCTTTTGTTGCCATTATCATTATCTTTTCCTTCTTGCTCATTTTCAATAAATTCATCAATATTGTTGCCGTGCAAGAAGGAATGGACTTTTCCAATATTTCTTTACTCGCTATTGCTAACATTTTTTCTTCTATCTCAAACTTTAAGTTTTTTTCTAATTTTTTTATTCGGTCCTTAAGTATTTTATTTTCCTTATTTTTTTCTTTAAGTTCCTTAGAAATAAAATCTTTTTTTAACTTTTGACTCATCAATTTAACCTCTTTGCAATCCTTATATATACTATAAGAATAACAAGATTTTGAGGACTTATATCAGATTCTTATTAATTGCGATCCTGCTTTAATATTTAAATCATTAGCTATTTTGTCTATATTTTCACCGTTTTTGTACCTTTTTACGGCTTCAGTTTTTATATTCTTATCATAAATTTTTGGCATTATTTCCTTTCTATCAAAAAAACCAGTAATTTTATACTGGTCTACTTAGCTTCCTTTTTACTTTAATAGTTTTAATTTTTTAAAAATATTTGTATTATATTTTTTATATTTATAACAATGGGCAAAATAATTAAATGTTTCATTTGAGAATCTATTTAAGTTAATAATTTTATAATTTATAATTTAATATAACTCTAATTTATTAATTTATTATATCTATTTATAAACAAACTATTTAATTCAACAAAAAGTGAATTCTAAAATATTTTCTATATTATTATCAAAATTATTTTAAGAATAAACTTGATTTTACAGTATTGTTAAATCTAAGTAAAACAATTCTTTTATAAATGTTTGGGAGTTTTGATTAAATATATTATATTTTATTAATTGTAGCTTATCGAAATAATAAACCAATTTTTATAAACAAGCAGAAATATCCTCATTTTTATTATATCTTATATCAAATTGCTTTAACTTTATAGTATTGTTTTTATAAATTTAATAAATAATTTGCTTTTAAACCTTTTAATTATTATTATCCACAAATAAATTATTAAGTCTTTTAGATAAAAAAAACTAAACCTATATATAGTGTAGAATTTATTTTAGACACTTTTTCAATTTACAAAATAATTTTTTGATGATAAATATATTATTTTGAATCTGGTCTAAACTATATCAATATAATGCAATGTAAATCTAAAGTTAACAAGTGTTGTATAACACTCAATACCTTTTTCAATTGTTCATTGTGATGTCATACTAAATTTAATTTTATTATCAACAACTTTTATATTGTAATCAATTATTGCATCAATGTATACATAATAAAAATCATCTGCATCGCAATATCAATCCCTGTATTTTACTTTCATATTTGTTAAATGCTTAGTAAATCTACCTGAATAACCAGAACTTGTTGCTATTTTATTCAGTGGTACTGTTTCTTCTTTATTGCTAGTATCAAATTTTTGTAATTCTGAACTAGTAGCCGCTACATTAGGACGATCACTATTTTTAACCTTATAAACCATAAAATCATATGAGTATTTTAATTTTTTATTAGCATAATCATCAATTGTAGAATTATTAAAATCAAATTGATATCTTGTTGAAGTTGTAAATCCGAATTCTGCAACATTTGTTTTACCTGTATTTTCTGGAAAACCAAGTGCAAGATATGCACTTTCTCTTGATACACCTCCATAAATAATATCATTATCTGGATTTCTATAAACAGAAGTTGAAATATCTTTTTTATACATGTCAGTATCCATTTTAATTACTCAACTACCTTTATATACTAATGAATCATTATTAGCTTCAATATTTATACCCTTATTAAAACTATCAACTTTAATTTGTTTTAATTCTTCATAATAAATATCTGGATTTGCAGATCTTAATTTTGAAATAACTTCACCTTCATTTGATCAATTTAACTTACCTAAGTCGAAGTTTTTAATATGATAATATAAAACATACCTACGAATTGAACCTTCTATAGTAGAAGATCTACCATTAATATTTTTTATTGTCAAACTAAATGTATAATAAATATATTCTAAACTTGGTTCTAATGATTTATAACTTAAAGAATTTACTATTAAATCATTTTTACTAAAATCTTTTAATAAACTATTTTTTTCAATTAAAACGTCTTTAATTTGTTCATCACCAGACTTAATTTTATTAAATCAATAAATATTGCCATAAATTGCTTTGTTGTCTAACAATATGTCAACGTTAGCAGCTTTATAACTAAAATCTATAGTAGAGCTAGTTGATGTACCTACTTTAGTTATTTTTAAACTTGATTTTCAAGCCCCTTTATTTGTAATAACAATATTTAAATATTTATTTTTATAATAATCTCTCAATATACTATTCTTATTTAATACATCATTTATTATGTTTTCTTCTCTATAACTATTAATCTCACCAATGTTAGTTGTGTTAATCATATTAGTAAATTGATTTACTTGATAGTTAACTGTTAGTCTAGATTTATTATCAAAACTTTTGTTAGTGTAAACAACTGCACCATTATATGTCATAGAATTTTCATCAACTAATAACAAAGATTTTTCAAAATTTAATATTGGATTAATTGAAGCTAATGCATTAATAATTTCAGATTTATCATAAGGATTATTTATTTTAGATTGAATAGTCAAATTAGGAATAATTGTAAAAAGATTTTTAGGTGTTATATTAAAATTATAAGACTTGTTAATATTTTTAGAATAAACTTCAAAGATATTAATTCCTTTAAAACTATATTGTAAGCTTGATTTATCAAAAATTTTAAATGACTCATTTTTTTCTTCGATTTTTGAAACTACACTTTCATTAGTGTATTCAGATATAATGCCAAGGTCACTTATTTTAAATAAACCTTGAAAACTACTTATTTTAAAAGTAACCTTTAACTTTCCTATAAAATTTTTTATAGTTATCTCTGCAAAGTTTTCACCAAATTGCTTGATACTTATTTCATCATTTGCAAACTTTTTATTATAACTTTTAAATGTTTCTATAATTTTGGATTTTTCTAAGGAACTTAATGAACCTAAATCAGTTTTAATATCAGGCATTTGATCTAAATATTTATTTACTTCATTACTAGAATTGTTTGTATTTGAGTTATTGCTTGTTGTAACACTATTATTTGAAATTTTAAGAAATAAAGCTGCATTTAATCCTATAGTACTTAATAAAGCACATGTTATCAATATTGTTTTTTTCATTATAAATATCCTTCTTTAAATATAGTATTATATAACAATCATTAATTCTTAAACTTTTTAGTAATTAAAAATAAAATAGTATATTAAAAAATCTTTTTATAACATTTTAAACAAAAAAACTCTATTATATAGAGTTTTATAAAATATTATTTTTTGACAGCTGTGATTATAACTTTTCCAGTGTAATTATTAATTCCAGTAATTGTAAATACGTATTTATCTTCAATTGAAGTTTTATCAACTGAAATTGTATAATCAGTGTTTTTTGTTAAGTTATATTTAGTTTTTAAGTAATTTACAATATCATTTTCAGAATTTAATAAATTTGAAGTATAATAAGCACCATTTGTTAATCATGAGTCATTTAGATCTATGATATCATTTAATGACTTAGTATTTGTAGATTTAGAATTAAAGTATAGGTTTAATCTACCTTTGTAATTGCCAGTACCACTTATTATTACTTCATCTTCTCAAATATAATCTATTTTAAAGTCTGTTTTTTCAACACCTGTCATAGGGTTTACTATTTTTAGATTTTTGTAAATATCATCAACTGTAATTTCTTTGTAAGGTTTATTAATTGAACCAATATTTAAATTACCAATATCATCTTTTAATTCCATAACTTTAGGATTTACAACAGTGTATGTTAAAGTTACTTCTCCCTTTTCAAATCTTTTTTCAGTTGAATCAATTATTGATTGGAATTTATTATTTGAGTTTTCTTTTGTACTAAACATAATATCTGATGCATCTAAATTAATTCCTGGGTTTTTTAAAGTTATAGCATTTGCAAGTTGCTCTAATGTTGGGTATGCAGACTTATTATTTAAGTTTATAACACCTAAGTTTTTATTTTTAATTTGATCATTCAAATATGGATACATTTTTTGATTTCTTAATTTATATACAACTGAAGCCTCACCATAATATTTCTGTGATTTTGAATTAGCTCTAATATAAGCAGTAGTATATGTTGGTGTAGTAATTAGATCAAATTCTTCAGGAACTAAGTTAAGTTCTAAAACATTATTAATATTTTTAAATATTTGTTCTTTAGTTGGTAATTTAGATTCATAATTTAAATCAATATCGCCAATATTTGAGTTTGTTGAAATATAATCTGCTATATTACGTTTTTTATAATTTGTTAATTTATATTTAAACATAACATGCTCAGAATTTTTAAATTTATCACTTGTTTGATTTGCTGGAATTAAATATACACCAGAATCAGTTTGAGTACCTTCTTCAATAATCAAGTCTTTAAGAGCTATTTCATCTAAACCAGTTAAATTATTAGTTTTATTAATTGCTTTAATAATTGTTTCCAGTTTTGGTAAATAGTTAGTACCTTCTAGATCAATTGTACCTAAATCATTTGATGGGGCATATAATTTAAGACTAATACCAATTAAATCATATTTTAAATCAGCTTCTCCAGTATAAACTTTACCAGTACCAACAATTTTAGCTTCATGATAATTTTGACTTACTATTTCAAAGTCAGATAATTGTAAATACTTTTTACATTGGTCATTCTCATTAGTATTTCTTATTGCAGTTAATAATTGTTCTTTGTTTGGTAATCTAGTGTCACCATTTAAATCAATTGTTCCAATTGAACCATTTTTTATAACAGTTGATAATGGTGTTGTATTTGTAGTTGTTTTATATTGAATAGATACTTGACCTGTAAAGTTACTATCTTTTTTTGCTTTTACAATTGCAGATGTAGTTGTTTTTTCTATAAATTCTACTTCTCCAACAGCAAAACCATTTGTAATAGTATCTTTATTTCTTTCACTTAATTTTTTGAATAAATCATTATCATTTGGAACATCCATATTATATTCAACTTTAAATGTACCTAAATCAGTTTCTTTTATTAATTCAGTTAAATCAATTTTTATAGCATTTATTAAAGTATATTCAAGATTTACTTGCCCTACTATGTTTTGAGATGTTCATTCTGGATGAGTTGGATCAAGTTGTGTTTTTAACAATGCACCTCTATAGCCAATATATTCAGATGGTGTATATAATTCTCCGGAATAAAATTTAAAATCAGCTTTATAAATCTCATATACTTCTGGTTGTTTTTCAATAAATAATTCAATTAATTTCTCTTGACTTGGTTTTGCATATTTATTTTCTAAATCGATTACACCTAAATCAAGTTTTCCTTCAAATGGTTCAGGTTTATATAGTTCAGTTAAATCAATTTTTGATCTTTTTGAAACAACTAAATTAAATTCCACTTCTGAATTTTCAACTAAATAATTATAGCCTTTGGCAATAATTAATTTACATTTTGCACTTCATTTTCCTGCACCATAACCTTCTGTTAAGTCAACTGTCGAATTAACTTTATCAATAAAACTATAATCTTTTTCACTTATATTAAATAATTTAGCAAAGTTTTTAATAATATAACTGCCTTTATTAGCCTTTATCCATGATTCAATAACTTGATCAATAGACGGTGTTCTACCTTCATAATTCATATCAATATCATAAGTTACACTTTTACTAGTAACTTTTTCATCATTAATTTCTAGTTTTTTAATATTTAATAATGAATAATTAAAAGTTTGACCTTGATTATCTTTTAAAATATTTGAACCTTCTCTAGGTGTTAAATTAACATTCTCATTCATAATATCATTTGTTAATAATTTATTTTTAAAATCTTCTGTATTAAAATCTTCTATTTTTAAATTTGGTTTATCTATATTTTTTTCATTTATTTTTTCGACTAAAAGTTCAAGTGATGGTCTATTATCTTTGTTTTGTAAATCTATATCTCCTAAATCTGCTTTATATTGCGATAATGAAATTCTATCTTCAAATTCAGCAATATAGTTAATTACTTTTTCACCTTTAAAGTATTTTGAATTACTTGTAGCATATAATGTTACATCATATACTAATTTTTCACTATTCATTCTTTTTTTATTATCTTTTAAGGCAAAGTTGTTATTTATAAAATCTTGTTGTTCTTTACCAGTTAAATTACCATAAAATAAGTTTTTTATTGAACTTACATCATTTACTTTTGTTTCATTAACTGCTTTCATTTCTGAAATTATAGTGACTAAATCAGGCATATCTTCATAATGCTTAAGTTTAATAGGTTGATTAATTGAATCTTCTTTGATTAAACCCATATCATCTTTTTCCTGGTCTAAATCAATTACACGATTATTAGATAAAGTGAAATCAACTTCAAAAGAACCACTATATTTACTTCCATCTAAAGCTGAGATTGTTAACTTTTTCTCATCCATAGCAAGATTTTGAAAACTGTCAGTTTTATCTTCCATTGAGAATTCTGTTGATTTAAAATTTGTATCATTTAAGTTATTAACATAACTTAAAACAAGATCTAAATTTGGTGTTAATGATGAATTATTTAAATCAATGTCACCTAGGTTTTTTACTTTAACATAATCTTCAACATTTCTTATTGATTGTGAACCTATGCTTATAAAACCACTAACAATTGTAGCTGATACAGCTGTTAATTGTAATGATGCTACAACTATTAAAGTCTTTCTCATGTTAACAATCCTTTCTTTCAATTTTTGATATTTATTATTTTATTCTATCGATACTCAACGAATAGAATATTTGAAGTATACTTGTGTGTTTCAACATTCAACACCTTTACTGATGTATCAACTAGAAGTAAAGTTAAATACTATTTTATTATTATCAATTGTTATTTTGTAATCAATATATGCAGTTATATCTCTTGTACCTGAATCACTAGAATTACAATATCCTGACCAAAATCCACCTCTCTCTTTTACTTTAACTCCATAAAACACTTTTTTAAACTGTCCAGTATATCCATTTAAAACTTTACTTAATGGTACTATTTCATTTTGATCAATAACATCATAGTTTTTTAACCAACTTTCACTCATTCCATAATCAGTTTTTTCACTATTTCTCATTCGATAAGTATTAAAATCAAATGAATATTTTAAATATTTATTATTTATATTACTAAAAGTTGATGAATTTATAGCTAATGGATATGGGTTTTTTGTTTCAAATCTAAAAACACCATTATTTGTTCAACCTTCATTTTCAGCAAATCTAAGTGCCAAGAAAGAACTATTATTATATACTCCTCCACTAACTCTTTCTGAATCAGGATTTTCAGAAACAGAAGCTTTTATGTTATAGTCAGCACTATATATTTTACTATCCATAGTTATAGTAAACATATTTGAATAAATAAATGAGTCCTCTTTAGCTTCAATAACAACCCCTTTATTGTAAGAATTTACATTAATTGGTTTAATTTCATTGAAATTAACATTTTTATTACTATCTCTTATTTTATTTATAACTTGATTAGCATTTGATCAATCCACTGTTCCTAAGTCTCTTGTTGTGAATGATGAATAAATATTTGGTCTATGTATTTTACCAGTTATAGTTTTACTACCATTGTAACTAGATAAACTAAGATTATAACTATAATTTATATATGTATCATTAACATTGTATGAATCATATTTAATATTTGAAACAGATAAGTTATAAGAACTAAACTCTGATAAATAAGAGTTTTCATTCATTACAGCAGATTTTAATTGTTGGTTTGGGCTTAACTTAGAATATTTTTCAATACTATTACTTAAAGAAGGTTTTGTAATTAATAAACTAATATCTGAAGCCTTATAATTAAATGTAATATTCGAACTAATTGATGTTCCAATTTTTTTAATTAAAACAGATGAATTAGTTGCTTTCTTTTGATTTATTTTTATATCTAAATAACCACTAGAATAATAATCTTTTAATACAGAGTTTTTATTTAAAAAATCATTTATTAAGTTTTTATCTTCAAAACTATTTACTAATCCAAGATCTAAATTGCTTATCATGTTTGTAATGCTATTAACTTTATAATTTATAGTAATTCTACTTTTTGAATCAAAACTTTTATTAGAATATATAACAGCTCCATTGTATGTTATTGAAGACTTATCAACTAATATTAATGATTTATCCATATTAATTAATGGATTAACTTCTGCGACTGCATCAATTATCTTATTTTCATTATATGGATCATCAATTTTTCTAGTAATAATTGTATTAGTTATTAATGTACTTAATGATTTTGGAGATATATTAAATGAAACAGTTGCATTAATACTTGGTGCATAGATTTCAAATTTATTAATTGATTTTAATGAATATTGGAATGTAGATTTATTAAATGTTTTTAAATTTGGATTTTTTGATTCAATTGCACTCATGATGCCCTCATTAGAATAGTCAGGTATTTGAGTTATGTCTTTAATATCGAATAAACCTGATAAACTGTTTACTTTAAAATTAATATCAACAAATCCAATAAAGTCTTTAACAGTTATTCTTGCTGTTTTTTCACTGAATTCTTTTACTTTTACATCACAATCAGCAAACTTCTTATTTTTATTTTTGAATTCTTCTATAATCTTTGAAGGGCTTAATAAAGGTATATAATCTAAATTCTTATTTATATCATTCATTTGATCTAAATACTTATTATTATCAATATCATCTGAAGTACTGTTGTTAGTTTTAGATGAAGTTTCACTAGAATTAGAACCATTATTTATCAAGAAAAAGCTGGATGAGAAAGCAATGCTACTTAATAAAAAACTTGATAATAAAACTAATTTTTTCATATTACCACTTTCCTTTTCATTTATTTATAGAATACATTAATTTAATTGAAAAGAAATACTAATAAGTTAATATAAAAATAGTTTACTAACTTAAAAAACTTTTTGTGGATAAAAAAAACATATTCTTTAATAAATTAGAATATGTTTATAAATAACTATAAATCATTTATTTATTATAATGAAATGCTAGCTATAGCTTTTTTACCATTTGAATCAATTAATTTGATTTTAAATGTATTTTTAATAGTTCCATAAGAAGCAGTAAAAGCAATGTTTTCAGGAGATGATATTTTATAAGTTACAGTAATGTCTTTTCTTAAATCACTAAAAATTTTCTTTATATCTCCAATTTCACTTTTAAGGTCATTAGTATATTTATTTATTAATTTTATAGCACCAGAAATTAAATAACTATTTTCTTTTAAAAATGCATCTAAGTGGAAGAAAGGAGAATTAGATTTAACAGTTCCGTCAGAATTTAATCCTAAAGCTTGTAATAAATCCTCAGAATCTAATGCTTTAGATAAAGTATTGTCAGTATATAATGATTTAAAAAAACTTGATAATGTTGAGAATTTTATAGGATTTTCACTATCTGTTGGATAATTATTAGTAATGTTTGTTTTAACATCATTAACAATTTCTTTTATAGATTTATGACTTAAAAAATCGCCTAAGTAAGATTTACTTTCATCAAAATTTCCTTCATTATTTGGTTCACTTTCACTTGAATCAGACTCACCACCAAATAATGAGCTTAATAGTGATGGAAGTTTGTATAAAGGTTTACCAAATGCTTTTTTTAGTGATATGAAGTTTGGAATTTCATTATCATATAAGTTCCCTAATATATCTTGAGTAAAATCACTTCAATTTTCTTTACCAACACTGTCAATAAGGTTTTTTAATAGTTCAGGTAAATTATCATAAGCCATTATTAATGCACTTAACAATCCATCTAAAGCTGAATTAGTATAAATTGTGCAAGTATTAATTAATGATTTAATTAAAGTTGAATAATAAAAGGTTTGACCCAATTCTTCAATAGTTATAGATTTTTCACCATTAAATAATGCTTCTATCGCAATATCACCTAATAATTTTCCATAAATTTCATTTTTATTTGAATATTCTTCATTCAAAAAAGATTCTTGAGTATCTTCACCTAGGCCATCTTCATCGTCATCACTTTTTGCTTTATCATCACGTGTTACAAAAATAATGCCTAAAGTGTTTTTTAATGCAGTTAAACCTTTTTTTTGATTATCATTAACTATTTCATCAATAACATTTAATCATTTTTTAATATCAAATTGGTTTTTTACATTACCTTTTTCTAATACTTTAGTTTTATTATCTAAAACAGTATTTTTATCTATAAGTTTGCTTGTTAGGTCATCATAACTATATTGATCTATGTAGTTTAATAATACTGTTACAAATTTAATAATACCTGGTAAATGTTTTATTGATGTTAAATCAAAACTAAATGATGCTTGACCGCTTATTAATGCTTTGATATTTTTAGAAATAGACTTAGATGCTGTATCAAAATCAGACACTACATCACTTTTGTTTAATAATCCATTAAATGAATTTGCTAAATCAATAACACTAGACTGAATAATTGACACATAATTTTCACCTTCTTTTATGGGACTAAATGCTTCTTCAAATTTTTTTAAAACATCATTGCTTAAAATTTCTTTAATTTGATTTTTTAAATCAGATGTTAGAAATCCTTTAATAGCATCTTTAAAACCATAGACTAATTTATAAAGATTAGGTAACTGTTCAACAAACTTTGTTGGATCACCTAAAAATCCAGTAACAGTTTGTAAAAGCATATTTAAAGTAGAGTCCATTTCACCAGTATCCTTACCAATAACTCCGCCTTTATAAATTCCAGAATTAGCTTCTAAATTATTTGATACTAAGTTTGAATCAAAGTATTCGCTAACAGCAGCACTTAAATTTATTGTACTATCTTTTTTATAAGTTGCATTTATATCATTTACAAATGCTAAATCTTTAATTTTAGTACTTTTTGCTTCTTCAAAATATAAGCTAGGACTATAATGATATTCACTATATTTTTCTTTTTCATCACCAATATTCATACCTAAATCTTTTGGAGAATTTTGGTTAACGAATAATGCCTTTGCATATTGAGTTAATATTTCTGCTCTTGCTTTATCATCTACTGATGCATTTTCGTTTTCTGAATCAGCATTATTCTTGGCTCCACATGCAACTGCATATGATCCTGAAGTTGCAACTAATGAAATTGCCCCTAAAATTGATAATAATTTCTTCATATAATCTTCCTCTCTTATTAATCCTTTAAAGATTAAATAAATATATTCCAATTATAGCCTATATACAAATTAATAATTGAATTAGTAAAACTTTTTTAAAAATATAAAATGTTTTTATAATTTTATTATATTTTTAAAAAACAATAAGAATTTCAATAAGACTAATATAAAATGACTGATTTTTGCAAATAGAAATAATATCATAAATTTTTGAACAAAAAATAAAAGTTTAGGCTAAAAAAGATACAAAATAAAATTCTAAAAAAGTGCTTAAGATTTAAATATTAAATTTTGATTGTAATAAACTAAAGTTAAAAATAAATTCACTTAAAATTATTAATTTTATAGTATATATAAGAGTTGTAAAGAGCTAAAATTAATGAATCAAAAATTAGAAGAAAGTTGATGCCTAGAAATAAGAAAAAAAATCAGTACTAGATATTAATAAATTTTTGAATAAGTAATTCATTCTTAATTATAATCAATATTATGAAATCTTAATAATAAAAAGAAAAAGTGATAATAATAACAAAATAAAAAATTTTAAACTTATGCTTATTTGAAAATATATTATTTTATGATTAATTAATGAATAGTGATTAATAAATAATGAACTTTTTAATGATGATCAAAACATATGATTTATACTAAAAAAAATAATTTTTTAAATAGGATTTGGGTAAACACATACAATTTAATGTAACCATAAATATTAATTTTAAAAATGAGGGTTATAAAAATACATTCAACTTATTTTAACTATTAAAAATATATTAATAATTACAAAAAAGATATTTTTAAAATAAAATGAAATAATATCTAAAAATGATTATTTAATCAAAAAGATTAAACCTAAGTTTTTTAAAAACTCGTTTAATAAATTTAATAGTAATTTCTAATAAAATAGTGAATAAAAAAAACAACAATTATATTAAAGATGAGTTATTTAGAATGAACACCATAACATATTTTGTAATTGGATTTAATAATACAAATATAAAAGTAAAATTAAATGACTCCTAATTTAAACAAATTTAATATCATGTTATCTTAAAATTAGATTTTAAAAATTATTGTTAAATATGAATTTGTTGAAAATGAAAATTAAATAGACTATAAATATTATAAAAAAGTAAATTTGTATTCATTAAATACTAAAAAAAGATACAATCTAACATAGTTTAAGTTTCTAATTAAAAAACTATATGAATATAAAAAAATAAGTGTTTCTAAAACTAAACTGTTTTAACATAAAGTTATGACAAAATTTTAAAAAAAGATGAACAAAAATTTAATAATAGCTATTAATTTTTTTTTAAGTTTTAACAACTACAATTATTCAAAATTTATTTTATTAAATGAAAAATCCACTATTTATAAAATAAATGTTATACTCTGTTTCAAAAATGAATGTATATTTTTATATATATTCAATTGCTAATTATTATTAAAAAAATCAATGTATAATTATTTAAACAAATAAATTTTTCATAAATATTTTTTTAATGCTAATATATTTCTAAATTTAAATCAATTTTAAAATATTATTACTACAAAAAAATATTCCTAATTTTTAGGAATATTTTTTAAATCTATTATCTTTTATAAGAAATTAAAAATATAAATTTAATCTTTATTATACCATTATAATTTTTGAATCAATGAGTTTCATCTGTTTGAATGGTTAACAAACATACTGTCAACTCTAAAGTTAATATTTATAAAGTTTAATTTAAATTTTATATCCATGTATCTAATTACAGATGTAACAAGTGATTTGTCATAATAACCATCTATTATAAATCCATTGGTTTTATCTCCTTCATTATTATTATTACTTAAAGCTAATCTTACTGGAATTTGTTCTTTAGGTGAGTAACTAACTTCAATTGAGAAGTCAGATTGATTTCCTTTTGTTAAAAGGTTATTTCTAAATTCTGCTTGATCAACTGCTTTTAAAGAAAGATATTGATTTAAATTACTTATTTGAGTTTTTTGTCATAAATAAATTCATCCATATTTATCATTATTACTAATTTTAGCCATATCATATGTATCTCAAAGGTTTTTAGTTATACTTTCATTATTGCTTTTACCAGTATAAGCTATTGCTTTTTTGTCAGAAGTTGGTTTTTCAACACCAAATGTGTCTTGAAAAGATTTTATACCTGCTTCTAAATTAGCTAAAACAGATTTATAGTTTTCATTACTTGATTCTGATTCACTTGACTCAAAATCTTTATTATTTGTTGTATATCCAAAAACAATTGAGAAACCATCTAACTCTGATTCATATTCACCAATTTTTATAACTAAACCTTTAAGTTTAAGATTTTTAATACTTGTTGTTTTTTTAACAATAGCATTTAATTCAGTATCAGATTTTAATTTTGAGTCGAATGATTCAACTTCTGATAGGTAATTTTTATATCACTTATTAATATAATTAGATTTTACATATTCTTCAACAGCTTTAATATTTTCTTGTGATTGAGATTCACCAGAGTCATCAACTATCGTTTGAATGCCATTATCTTTATGCATTATATAATCATATAATGCTTTATTTGGTGCTATGCTTTCATCTTTTCAATCAGTTTGTTCATTTTTTCAACTGTAAGTAACATTTTCGTTAGCATTATAAGTTACATCTCAGGCACTATTTATATCATTACCTAGACTTTCATAAATTTTATCTTCATTATCTGCAAATTTTACAGTCACATCTTTAATCTCAGTTTTAAATAATTTTAAAAAATATAATTATAATTTAATATCTAGAATAATAAATTGAAATTATTGATTAATAATCTTTATTACTCAAATATAAAAACCAACTTAATGCTAATTATAATTTATAAGTGCTTAAAAAAAAATTGATATTTTAAAATTAAATAAATTAATTAATCAATATAATAAATCTATTGCTTTATAAGTAAATTCAATTAAAATAAAGGTGTATTTTTCTAAGAAAAATATAGATTGGAGAAAAATGAAAAAATTATTATCTATTTTAGGAACATTATCATTAGCTTTATTTCCTACTGCAAGTATTTTATCTTGTGGAAGTAAAACAGAGAGCAATTCAGAAGACACTAATGAAAAAGACCCAGAAGGAAATGAAAATAAAGATGCATATGCAGAATTATTAAAACAATTTCAAAATGAAGTTAATGATAAATTAAAAACGTATTTAGAAGAAAATAATATAAAATCAAACTTATTAAAACATGTAAAAGATACAACAAATTATAAATTTTTAAATCAAACAAATCTAAAAGGTATGGAAAATACCGATGATGGTATATTTACAAAAGAACAATTACAAAACTTAAATGCTGATATTAAAGAACATATTTTACAAACAAGTGGTTTAAAAGTTTATTTAAGTACTATTACAAATAATTCATCTTATAGTTCAATTGTAGATGGAATTGATAATTTATTTAATGATATTAATATTAATGAAAATTACAAGTTTAAAAAACAAGAAAGTCAAAAAACATCAAAATCTATTTCAATAGCTGATGAAACTTCATCTTTATCAGTTTATACATTAGATATTACAATAAATTTTAAAATAAATTATAAAGATAAAGATAAACAATTAACTACATTTAATTCAAATAATGCAAAATTGCTAATATCATTAACTGATAATGATGCAATTACTACATATTGAGATTCTTTTGTTAAAAATATTTCTAAATTAGCTTTGAATAAAGGTGCTTCTGTTATAACAAGTGATGATTTAAACTTAAACGATAAAGAAGATAAATTTATTAATAATGATGACATTATCAAAAACTATGTTAATAAGAATAATTCTATAGATGAAAACAAAGGATTATCAGAAAAACTTATAGATATGATAAGCTCAGAAGAAGATTTCAATAAACTAAAAGAAAGTTTAGGTGCAGTAATTGACTTTAAAGAAAAACAAGATGTATATAGTGAATTAACTTGATTAACTTCATTTTATGCTGATTCAGAAATAGAATTAAATTGAGAAAACGATGGTAAAAAACTCTTTGATAGAGTATTCAAAATGATTAGTGAGGAAAAGGATCAAAAACTATCAGGTTCAAATACTCCTATAAAGGTTGAATCAAGTATTTTTGATTATTTATCAACTCATGTTAATGAATGGGCAAAATCATATAAGTTGAATTTTGATAAAGTTAATCAAATTGATGATGATAATATTATTTTTGATGATAACGACACTGAGGCTTTAAATAATATTCATAATTCAGTTAAATTTGGAACAATAAAACTAAAAGGTTTAGAACTAAAATTTACTTCTAATTCAGAATTAACTCTTGAATTGCCTGAATTTAATATATACTCAACATATACTATTGATAATAATGAAAAAATAATGGCTACTACATTTAACATTGAAAATTCAAAAACTTTTAAATCAATATACTTTAACTTAAATAATGGAATAAATGCTTACAATAAAGTATTTGGAACATTTAATCCTGAAAATGAAAGAGCAATTACAGGCTTTACTGGCATAAATGCTTATAGTTCTGATGATAATGAAAAAAATTTATGAGATACATTAGACTTATTTGATAAGAGTGTTAATAATAAATGGATAACTTCATTAATTGGATTAAACTTAAAAAAAGTTGATGTTGATCAATTGATAAAAAGAAACTCATTACTATTTAATGGTAATCAAAAAAATTTTGATTTTACTTTTAAGAACTTTAAATCACAATGATTTTTAAATTACCAATTTTTATTAAGAGAAAATGGTTTAATTTTTAATAAACCAAAAGTCAATACTAAGGGTGAAAAGTCAATAGATATAATTTTTAAATTAGATTTTATGAACGTTACTTTTAAAACTAATGCAGATATTTATGAAAACTTTGATCTTGTTAAAGGTAAAACCTTTATTGAAAAAAAATAATTGTAACTTAAATGTTTATTGAAATATTAACTTAAATTAAGAAAAAAAACTCCTTAAATAACTGTTAGGAGTTTTTTTGTTTATTAATACAAAGAATGAAATATTAATTACTTAAAAAATGAAATATTAATTACTTAAAAAATGAATCTATAGCATTGTGTAACCTAAGTAGACCAATTATTTTATAAATGTTGGTTTTTTTGATCAAATATATTATATTTCAAAAATTGTAGTTTATTAAAGTTATAAACAAATTTTCTAAAAGTATCATAAAAATTTTGTATATTTTTAAATTTGCACCCATAAGTTTTAAAAAACTTTTCTTTTACTCATCTATTTAAACTTTCGGTTGAGGCGTTATGTTTAAAACCTCTTTTAGACATAGAATGCACTATATTATTCTTCTTATTTACATATTCAAATATTTTTTCACATGAGAAAGCTAAACCTCTGTCAGATTGTATTACTTTGTTTGAATTAGTGTTTACTGAATACTCATTTATCCTTTTAAAAACCTTTAACGAGCTGTTTGAATTTTCGTTTTTATCAAAGTTATATGCAACAATAGTTTTTAAATCCCAGTCATAAGATATCATGCAATTTAATTTTGTTTTATAAGAAGAATTATTTAATTCTATTTTTAGATTAGTACCATCAACTCCAACTACATTAGGAGTATTGTAATTCATTTCAATCAAATCATCTCTAACATAAGAGTTATGTTTTTTAGATTCATTGAAATAACTTGATTTTTTGGAATTGTCCCTACTAAATGAGTTTTTAAATACCTCAGGTTTTTCTCTTTTGATTAGGTTAATCATTTTTTCAGAGACTCTTTTATTCTTATTAACAAAAATTTATTTCCTTATTAAAAGAGAACCTGTTTGTAAATCATTATTTGCTTCTTTAAAATCTTTTACTAAGTCTACTGCATTTTCAAATCTTTCATTTTCAAAGCTATTAATAGTTGGAATCTTTAGCTTGTATTTGTATAACAAAATAGGGTTTTCTAATTTTAATTTCATTTTGAATTTCGAATAAGTATTTTTATGAACTTTAAAATAATTTATTAACCTATTGGTTCCCATGCCATAATTAGCAACTAAATAATATATTTGAGAGCATGCATAATATTTATAAGCTTTTGTTGCCATTATCATTATCTTTTCCTTCTTGCTCATTTTCAATAAATTCATCAATATTGTTGCCGTGCAAGAAGGAATGGACTTTTCCAATATTTCTTTACTCGCTATTGCCAACATTTTTTCTTCTATCTCAAACTTTAAGTTTTTTTCTAATTTTTTTATTCGGTCCTTAAGTAATTTATTTTCTTTATTTTTTTCTTTAAGTTCCTTAGAAATAAAATCTTTTTTTAACTTTTGACTCATCAATTTAACCTCTTTGCAATCCTTATATATACTATAAGAATAACAAGATTTTGAGGACTTATATCAGATTCTTATTAATTGTGATCCTGCTTTAATATTTAAATCATTAGCTATTTTGTCTATATTTTCACCGTTTTTGTACCTTTTTACGGCTTCAGTTTTTATATTCTTATCATAAATTTTTGGCATTATTTCCTTTCTATCAAAAAAACCAGTAATTTTATACTGGTCTACTTAGCTTCCTTTTTGCTTATTATATTAGAGTTAAGTTAAATAATATAATTTATTTTAAATCATTGCGAACAAACTTTCTAAAAGAAATATAAAAAAACATTATTGATATTATTAACTGAATAAAGATGTAAATAAAAGGTTTGATAATTTTGTATTGTAATTTTGGATCAATTATATTTTCTTCATTTGTTTCTAAATCATATTGAACATAAGGTAAAAAAATATTTTGTTGATCTTCTAAATATATTTTTGAATCACTATTTGGATTAAATCAAATATCATTATTTGAAAAGCCTGAATAATAAGTATAATTACTCCACATTTCAAAAAATGGATTTAGATAAGTGAATATATTGAAGAGTTTTCTTCTACTTTTGTATTCATTATAAGTATCATTTTTAATTAAATAATTATTAGTTATATTATGAAATTTAGTAATATAGTTTATAAAATAGTTTTCTAAAATTCTGGAAACTATCATTAATGGAAAGTTTAAATATTCAGTTACCAATGATTCTATATCTTTTGTATCTGATAAAATTAATGAACCAGGTCCACTACTATATTTGAAGAACCTTTTATAAACACTTTTTAAATATTCATCTGTAAAATCAACTCTTGTTTCAGGATTTTCAACTTGTTTCAATTTACTTTTATTTACATCTACAAACACAAAATCATCGAATAGTAATACAAATGATGTTTGTAAATTCATATAAGTTTTTTTTATATCATTTATAAAATTGATAATGTCTTCCATTACATTTTTTTTATCAATATCTTCTTCATTTAAGTAAATATTATAAAAAGAGTTTTCATCAATAAATACATTTTTCAATCATAATTCAATAGAAACCTTTTTATTATTTCATGAATCCAGTTCTTTGGGTGTTGTGCCATCTTGTTTATAGAATGTTGATATAAAATCAGTATCTCTTATTTTTACTGACTCATCGTTTGATTTTATTAAATTATAAAATTTTCAAAAACTATTAATTCTTATATCAACATTAGTTTTATTACTAAATGTTTCTTTAACCATATCATTATTAATTAAAAAATCATTTAATGCTTTTGATAAATATTTATACTTGATTTCACCATCATTTATATGTTTTTCAAGGTTAAGTACTTCATAAATATCAGAAACTGTATATATTCAAGTTTTTTCCTGACTATTATTAAATGTTAGTATTGAAGATGAGCTTTCTTCTTTTGTTTTTATAAATTTTAATGGTAAATTAGCTATAAAAGAAAAAGATAATATAAGAGTTGAAAATATCATTGTCATTTGAGGCGTTGATAATAATAAAAGAAATAATATAAAATTAGCTAAGAAAATACAAGAAATAAAAGAATATCAAAAAAAAGTTAAGCTTTTTCTTAAAACTAATTCACTAATTAAAAAGTTATTAAAAAATATATAAAACAAATTTGTGAAAATAAAACTAATAAAAACATTTATAAAAATAAAGAAAATTACAACTAATCATTGAGTTATAAAATACTTAGATTTTGAAACCTGACTTGAAACTGCTATGTAAATAGTTTTATCTTCAACTTTTCTATTAAAATAAAATTGAAGTATTCTTAAAATTACTATAAACATTAAACTTGAGATAAATATTAAAATATAATAATCGTATGAAATAACAAAACTTTTTTCATCATTAATAATTCCAAGGGATAAGGAAAAAATTATTGAAAATATTGCTATTACTAAATTCAAAATTATAAAGGATTTTTCAAATATTATTAGTTTGAAACTAAATTTTAACAAAGAAAAAAAAGAAATACTTAAAATAATTTTCTGTTTGTTTTTCATATAAATACCCAATTTCTAATTTTAATTTATTAATAAATTAGTATAAATAATTATTAAGTCAAAATATTATAGTAATAATTTTTTAAAATAACTAATAATATTTAGCTAGATATGTATTCAAATGTTTTTGTTATATTTTTATTATACCATTTATAATCTTTATAATTTAAAGTATTTAAATGTTTAAGAAAAGATTGATAGTAAGTGCAAAAACAGAAATAATTAATGAAATATATATTAACAATAATAAAATAAAAATTCTGAATTTAATTCAGAATTGATTTTATCAAACTTTTAATTCATCTCTCATTAATTCAACAAAGTCTGCCATTAATTCGAGCGATACACCATAATAAGTATTAACTCCTATATTGTTGTTTTTAGGCATAACCCATATTACACTTTTTTCAGTTTCTTTATCAATTACCTTAATTGATTTCTCATTTTTAACATAATTTAAATTTGTTCATTTTTCTAAAAATGCTTCTTTTGTCATGTATTTATAAACCTCTCTTAAAATAATTATAATAAAAAAACTAATTAAGTAAATAAAATTAATAATTATATTAATGTAATTTGTTTTTGTAAAATCTTAACTCCTTTAAGACTAGAATATTCAGAGTTAAAAGTATAATTTAATTTTAAAACAAATAGTTCTAATTCAGAACTGTCTTTTTTTCCTTTAATGCTTAATGAAAATGTTGTAAGGTTTCCATCAAAAATAGTACCAATCAACTCATTTTTTAAAGTGTCTAAACCTATAAAAATGTCGGAAATATAACTTGATAATGTTGACTTGTTAGGAACAGTAGATTGACCATCTATATAAATTAAAGTTCCTTCCATCTTATCTTCTATAATTTCTCTACCAAATTCATCATAGTATAATTTATAATCAGTATCAAAATAATCTTTTTTAAGTTTGCCATTAGCAATTTCAATCTTTTCTTTGCTTGAAGAAATATATGAAAGATTAGAGTTTAATAATTTGACAACATCATTATTATTTTTTCCTTCTTTATATTGTAACTCCTTAACATTATCAACACTGCATGATATAATATTTGTTAAAAATAAATTTGATGTACAAAATAAATTTAACATCATTAATTTTCTTCTCATCTTGACTTCCTTTCATTATACTTGCAAATAAAAGATTAATTTAATCTTTAAATAAAAAACCTAAAATAATTTAGGTTTAATCGAATATTTAATTTATTTTAATTTATTAATAATATAACTTAAAATTAAATTTCTAAAACTTCTTCTTCAGTAACTGTCACTTTAATAGTTATATCTTTTGCATCTTTATAACTTATTTTCACTTCTTTTTGACTATCAGTTTTTTTAATTCCTTTTAAACTTAATGTATATTCAGTTTGACCTGCAGTATCAGGGGTTACTGAAGTTGTCACATATTCTTTATTAGAATCTTCTACAGTAAGTTTTTGATCTTTAATAGGATTTTTTACAGTAATTTTTACATTTGCTGATTCATCTTTTTTTATAGTAACTTCAGTTTTATCTGCTGAAAGAACTGGATCAGTAGATGGAGCGTCTGCTTCTAAAACTTTAACAGTAACTTCTTGTTTTAAATCTCCATAACTTAATTCTAAAGTAGCTTTATCGTTTTTTTCTTTACCTTTATAAGAAACTTTAAATTTATTTTTATTTTGAGAATCTACTGTAACTTTAATTTCTTCTAATGAATTTTCATCTTTTTTTTCTACAGCTTTTAATTCTGTTTTGCTATCTCCATTTTTCATTTCAACATCAAATTCTTTAGTTTCCCCGACTTTTACATCTGGTGCTTTTATTGCAGGAAAAGCAGTTTTTGCTTCATCACTACATGATATTACAGTAGCACCTGTTGTAGCAACTAATCCAGTTGCTGCTAATATACCTAATAGTTTTTTCATTTTATATTTCCTCCTGTTGAATAATATCAACATTTGTATTATAACCTTATAAAACGAAATACATTAAGACATTAATTCTAACTTTTGAAATTAATTTTACATTTCTAACTATATATTATTTATTTAACATAAGATTAATATAATATTTAACATGTTTTTAAATATTAAATTTTTACTAATAGTTTGATGGTAAAAAAAACTTTTAGTTTAAATTTCAATTTACTAAAAGTTTTATTATATTAATTTTATTTATTTTTTTCTTTAGATGATGAAGTATTTTTTATTGTTTTCTTTTTTTCAACATTTGTTTTTGCAGTTTTAGAAACTTTATCTTTTTTAATAACGTTGTTAGTTTTATTAATTTCTTCTATTTTTTTATCTCTAAATGATAAAGAAGATTTTTTTGACTTTAATGCTGCTGGTTTATTTAAATCAGGAACTTTGTTTAATGGTCCCGACTTGCTTTTATCTATATTATTTTGAAAGAATTTTAATCTTGATTCCTTAAGCTCCTCAGCTCTTTTTTTTGTTAAAGGTTTTCCTTCAATATTTAGTCTTTTTCTAATTTCATCTGCTGAATTATGTTCTTTATTATGAATTATTTTATCAAGTCTTTCTTTACTCTCTATAGATCTTTTCATGCCATCAGGAAGAGAAGATAGGTTTGCTTTACCATTTTTACTACTTAATAAAACTCTTGCTTGTTTTATAGAGTCAATTCTGCTAAAGTTTTCTTCGAGTACTTTAGGTTTTTTAACTTCTCTTAATTTAACTTCACCTTTTTTATTTATGCTATCACTAAATTCTACATTTGTATCTTCAAATCCCATTTTATTGTTCCTTTCAAGTAATGTTAAACTAATTATATAATAAAGTAACTAGAAATAACTATCTAAAATAAATTATGTTATTAAAATTTAAAGTTATTTTTTAAAACTAACTTTAATGGTAACTGGTTCTGCGTTTTCATAATTTAATGTAACGTTAAATATTTCATCACTTCTATTACTATTTGTTATAAAAAATATTGTGTAGTATCCAGCTCCTTTATTTCCTGAAATTTGTATATTTATAAACTTATTATTTTCAAAATCAGTTGTTAAAATGCCTTCCAAGGTTGGGTTATTTATATAAACACCTACTGATAAGCTTTGATTTGTATTTAAATCATTTATTTCTTTTGGTGATCCAAAAATTTCAGGTTTTTTATTAGGGTTTTCAACTATATCAAATTTTAGTTCAATAAAAGATTCATCATAATAAACTTTTACAGGAATTTGTTTTTTAATTTCTAAACCATATACAACTAAAGTTATTTTACCAGTTTCTTCCATATCATAATCTTGCATTGAAAAAGCATCAACATATTTTTTATCTTGTTCTGAAACCTCAACTTTTATTGGAGCAAATTGGTAAGGGTTTTCAACACTTAATTTAAAGTTATTTAAATGCATACCAACCATAACTGATTGTTCTTGATTTTCATCTGCTTTTATTATTGGATTATCTTGTACAGTTAAAGATATTTTTTTTACAATATTTCCATAAGTAATATTTAAAACACAATTACCTACTTTATCATTTGCTTTAACATAGATTAAAAACGAACCATTACCCTCTTCATCATTTGTTTTTGATGTAGATAAGGAATTTATTAATGATTCATTATCATCTTTACTTATATTAATTTTAGCTCCTTTAATTGGGTTAGTGACATTTATTTCTCTAGTTAAAGATTTGTTTTTTGTTACTTTTAAATTTTCTAAATTAAATGATGGTTCATCAGAACTTATTTCTTTAACTTCTATATTTAAAACACATTGTACATTTTCATAATTTAATAAGATTCTTGTTTTGCCAATATTTAAACCTTTTACCTTGAATTCAATACTTGATTTTGTGTCTGAATCAATACCATTGCCGCTTAAAACATTCACAACGCTTGAGTCAACTGGAATAAAAGAGTATTTTGCATTTTTAATTGGATTTGCAAAATGAACAATCAATGGTGTTTCTTTATTTAAAGATACTTGATAATTTATATTCTCTTCAAATCTAGGTGTACTACTATTAGATTCTAAAACATTGATTTTAAAACTACATTGTAAGTCACCATACTTTACTTGTATAGTATTTTCTAAACTTCTTTTCTTACCATAAATAGTTAATTCAAACTTTCCTGTTTCATTTTCATCATTTAATATATTTTGGTCAACATAAACCTTATCTTCTGAATTACTGTTTATAACCTTTATTTCAGCATTTTTTATTGGATTTTTGATATTAACAATTATTATTTTTTTGTGATTTTCATAAACTTTTTGATCATCAATTTGAAAGATTTTATCATTTTCAGTTGTTGCATCATGTGAATTATCATTTGATCCACATGAAGTTATTAAAGTAATTGGTTGAATTGATAAGAACATTGTTGTTAATATTCCTAGTAGTTTTTTCATAATTTATCTCCTTAATTAAGTTATAACAAAATATAAAATACTTATCAAATTGAGAAAAAAAAAATATAGTTATTTATTAACTATATCTTAAAATTAAGATTTTTTATCAACATCTAAATCAGAGAAAATAATATCAAATGAAATGTCATCTCTTGATAATGTAACTAGTTTTTTATCTAATTTGTTTGTAATTTTAAATTGAACATTTCTAAATATTATTTTAAAACTTTGATAATTAATTAATTGACTAATATTTAAAGAATCAAGTCTACCAACCCATTCAATTTTATTATTATCAATAGTATTATTTTTTCTAAAAACAAAATCATAACTTGCTTTAACAATTTCAACTTCATTATTTTCTAATCATTCATCAGTTACACCAAGACTTTTAATTATTCCATCTTTTAACAAACTGATTATTGGTTCCATTGTAAAACTTGGAATTATTGCATTGACTTTTTCATTAATCATAGGTATTGCTTTATCTTTTAAAGTTCCACCCAATGAATTTGCTATAGTTGAAACAAAACTATTGCCTGCAATTTCTTTTATATTATTAACTATTCTATTTGCATCAATGTCTTCAACAAAATTTATTTGGTTATCATTGGGATTACCTATTATAGCTTGTTTTCAATCAAAATATCCATTAGATTCTTTATGTTCATACATATTTGTTATCATTTGTTGAAGGATTATTGATGGAGTAATTTGAACTGATTCTAAAACTTTACCAAGATATTCATTATTTAAAACAGTTAAAATATCACTCCCTACTATACTCTTTACAATTGAAGCAATTCAACTTTCTAACCCTAACTCTTCTATTTTTATGACAACTTTTACTTTTATATAAAAATTACCTTTTTCGTATCTTCTATTTTTATCATACCCTACTAAAGCATTTAAAAAAAATACATCTAAGTTAGTTGAAGCTGCTCTAACACTTAAACCATCGGTCTCCTTATTAAAATTTGCATAAAATATTTTAGCAATTGATTCATTTTCATCTAAATCAGCTGTTAAAAATTTAAGAAAACTATATAGTAAATTATGACTGGTTGTAAAATAGGTTTGTTCTTTAGTAGAAAAAATCATATTAAACAAATAAACAATCATTGGTTCTACATTTTTTAATATATCAAATATTGTAATTTTGTTTTTACCTAACTGATCTCCAATTTCAATACTCATCATATCATTACTAAAAGAATTTACATCAATATTAAGAATTTCTAAGATATTTACATCCAATATTTCACTAAGCTTAATTTTTACTAATTTATCACCAACTGGTACTTCAAATTCATCTTTTTGACCAAATTGGACAAGTAAATCCGATACATGAGTTATTAAACTTCTAAAATTATTTTCAAATTCATTGTGAAAATTATCATAATTATTTTTATCATAAGTTTCTAAACTTTTTAAATCCATTTTTGCTATATTGTCTAAATCCTTAACTAATGGTTTTATTGGACCTAAACCTGATACTGCTCTGATGGTTTGAAGCAATGAATAAATTGTTCCTAATGTAACATCTTTTCCAAGTGCATCAATCCTTAAAAGACTTACATCTAATTGCTTAGGATTGTTTTTCCCCAAGTTATCTAAACTATTAAAATTAAATATATTTACAACATTATTATAGGCTTCAAAAATTGATGAAGCATATTTCACTGTAATTGTAGATAGTAATTCATCGAAATAATATAAAGAAATGTCTATTTTACCATCAGTTTGTAATAAATTCTTAGACGTAATCGATTCTTCTCCTAAATTTAGATTATCAACAAAAGGTAATGAAAAGTTTTTATTTTGTGCCAATGTAACTTTAAAATCTGATGATTTTAGTTTTATATTATCAGCAACTTGATTTAATATGTCATTTTTTATCAAATCACTATTAGATTCTTCTATATTTATATTTGTAAAATATTTATCATTATTTAATTTATTAAATTGTTCAGTAACATTATTTACACTTTGTGGCAAATATTCTCCATTATTAGAATGTATTGAATCATCAAATAATGAGCTATTACTATTTGAACTACTACAACTAACAATAGCACCAATTGGTGAAACTACAATAAATAAACTACCTAATATAGTTAATATTTTTTTCATAACCATCCCTCTTTAATTAACTAAATTATATTATGATAAAGTATAAAAATATTTTTATTTTTTTATTGATCACCCAATACCTTAGTTGGACTGATTTTAGTTATAGGTTTATAAGAAACATAAATTGAAAATAAATAAACAAAGAATATTATGCCAAAAACAATTATTGGTGAATAAAAACTAAATAAATAAGGGATTACTAGTGATGAGTTAATCGAAAGAGTATTAAATAAATATTTTAAAATAAATCAACATGATGTAAATCCAATAGTCACCGTTATAAAAATTGGTAACAAATAAATCATAAATATTTGACCAATAATGTATTTATTTGTATACCCTAATGTTTTCATTGTTGCTATAAACGATGAGTTTTCATTAATTATGTAAACAGAACTAATAAATATAATAATAAATGACATTATAAATACTATTATTATAATCATGATTGTGACTACATATATAATATCTGTTAACTTATTTAAAAAATCTTTTTGATTAATAATATTATCTATTGAAGATATATTATTTTTAATATAGCCATCTTTATAGATAAATGATTCAGTTTGTTCATCATCAACTCTTTGACCATATAATCCAATAGTTGTATAATCTCCATATTCTTGAGTTTTTGAAGTACTAAAATTAGAATCGTCAGCAGTACTTGTTATTTTATATTTATAATTAAATATTGGGTACTCATTTTCAAATATTGTGTTTATAATTGAAGAAAATTTCTTATATCCATAAACATCATCATAATTTTCTGACAAGTTTAAAAACATCTCAGTAAAATCATCATAAGGATTATCATTTCTCGTATTATATTTTGGTGTATCACCAAGTCAAGCGGTTATTATTTGGTTAAAATAAGTTATAAAGTCACTTCATTGTTCTTTTGTAAAACCTTTAAATATTTCCTCATTATAATACTTTGTTAAATAATCTCTTTTATATCATTCTTGAATAAAGAAATTATTAAAGAAATATTTTTTTACATTATCATATCCAAGAACTTTGTTTGCATTTTTATTAGAAATCCATGCCTTTGGGTCACCATAACTTTTTTGAACACCAACAACAATAAAGTTTTTATCTAAATCATTTTTTTCTGAAACTATATCTGAATTCCACACCTTATTTTGAATATCAGATGGGGAATTTATATCAGATAAATTATTTACAGCAATATTAACTTTATTTTCATCATTACAATTTTTTGCATTCTGTGATGAAGAAATACCAGTACAAATACTTGCAACTTTTATTTTATTATTTTCAGTAGCTCAACCTATATTATACTCTTCTTTAGAATAGTAATTCTTTTTATATTCTGTATAGAACTGATTGTCACTTGTTTTATGGTTTTTACTTATTCCAAAATTTACTTGTTTATTTAAGTCAATTGGAGAACCTTGTTTGCCATTACCAGAAGGCAAGGTGTCATAACTTACTAATTTATTACTTTGGATTTTTATACCATATAAATAACTACCAACACTAAGGTTAAACTTCTCAGCTAATGAATTATTTACAATAATTGGATAATAATCCCCTAAACTAGAATTAACATTTCTGAAAAGGTCTGGTTGCATACTTTCACCGTCATCATTTTTTAAATCAATAGATTGAGTGTCTTCATCAATACCATAAATTTTAAGATTGTTTAAATTATTATTTAATGTAAAACTTCCATTTAATAAAGTTCCCTTTTCTTCTAATGTAGAATCAAATGGAATTAAATTATATGAAAAATTATAATCTTTATCATTTAATAACGCATTTTTTATATTTTCTTTAATAGCATCAGATTCGTGAGAATAAAATGATTGAAATATTGTTTCTCCAATTTGATTTGAAAAGTTAACTCAAAATCACATCAATAAGTATGAGTTTAAGATTTTTAAATCGGAATCTGATTGATTGTCTAACACAATATTTCTTATATCAACATCTTTATAATAAATCTTATTATTTTTATATGAGTTTAAAAAACCCTCATATGATTTGCTAACATTATTTGCCATTTTATTGTTATAAACTATGTAAGAAAATGGATTAGGAGTGTTTTCTATATTTTCATAATAGTTTTTGTCGCTGGTAAATATTAAATTATTATAATTTATGTTCTTAACTTTATTTTCATCTAAAACATAATCATCTTTTATATAATTATTAGTTTTAGACAATCTTACATTTGTATCATATTTTATATAAAATAATTGAAGTTCTTTAAAAATACTTTTAATTGATTTGCTTAATTCTTTATTAGTTCCATTACCAATGTATGAGCTAATACTTTTGTCTATTTGATTCAATAAATTATAGTAGTCTATTCACTGATTTAAAATACTTTCAACAGTTTTATATTCAGTTGATGTTCTATCATTAATATTAGAAACATTTAATTTATTTAAGATCTTAAGGTATTTTAACGAATAATTTTTATAATTTGAATAAGCTAATTTTGATAACTCTTTTGATAGTTTAATATCATTTAAATTACCTTCATCATCTAAAATAGGTAAATTAAGTGAAAAATAATTACGGCTTATATCATTATTTAATAAATCATCAATTATTTGATTCGAGTCATAATCTATATTTCCATACTCATTTAATTTAGTTGGTAATGCTGTATAAAAATTAGTTTTCTTGTCAATAGCCTCACTATAATCATAAACTACTTTATTTTTTACATCATAGTCATAATCATTATTTTTATTTGGATTATAAGTTTTTAGAAAAGAATATGGGTTATTTGCTAATGGTTGATTATATTCAACAACACTATTATAATTTAATCCTTCAAATGCTTTTTGTTTATTACTATTTATAACAAATGGAATTATAGAAGAAAATGATAATAACAAAGTCGAAATAAATATAATCGAACATGTTGTCATCACTTTTTTAAATGAACTTGCAAATAATGCTGCATGAAGTTTAGCATTAAATTTTGAGTATATATAAAATGACTTATAAACAAATATATACTTAGAATGTCTTTTTTGTGTAACACCATATAATAAACTTGAAGCATCTCTTTTAATAAACGACTTTGTTGATGTTTTACAAATAAAGTAAAATAATAATACAAAACACAGTAATATACCAGCAGCATAATAAAATAAACCAGACATGTTTCCAAAATTAAGATTTATATAATTTTTAAAAACGTCAAGAATATAGTTTTGAGTAAAAACTACAAGACAATATGATACTAATACTGCAGATAAAACTGTTACTGTTGGTAATATTCAAAAGAAATTTGAAAGCATTGAATTACTACAACCCAAAGCCTTAAATGTACCTATTTTTTTTTCAGAATCTTTTAACTCTTTTTTTATAAATTGGCTAATTACAAATATTGTGATAAAAACAATTAGAAATGAGAAAAAATATGACACAAATTTAATTACAAAGAAAGCATTATTATAAATACTTAAACGAGAAAAGTTTTTATAAGTTGAGTCATTAACTGAATAAATTAATTTTTTGTTTTTTTGTGATAAGTTACCGTATCGTATATATTCAGAATTCATTGAATTTAATAGATTTTCATTATAATTATTATTATCAATGAACTTAGCTGAAAAATATACTTCTCTATCAGAATCAGAAACTGTATTTAATTTTGAACTAGAGGGATCATAACTATACAATGAGAATGTTTTTGATATTTTAGATGCATTTAATCCCAGAACTTCTGGAGCAACATAAGCATTGACTTCTGTATTTATGTTAGGTATGGGATTATCACGACTTTTATATGAATAAAAGAAGTCAATTGATGTTCCATAACCCACAACCTGAAATCAGTTTTGGTCTGAGTATTTAGATTTATTAATACCAGTTTCTTCATTATTAATATCATTAACTTCATAACCAAATGATAAATCTTTAACATCATTTTTTACAATTAATTGGTTGCCATATTTATCAGGATTTAATCTAACAATTTCATTTAATTTAATGTTGTGTTTTTTTGCAAAATTATATTGTAATACTACTTGTTTGGCAGCTTCTGTTTTATTTTCACTAAATGGATTTTTAACATTATCATTAGCACTTTCGTATACAACTAACTTATCCACTTCGTTTGTTTCTAATTGATCTTCTAATTCTTCACCTTCATTATCAATATTATTAATTATTCCTGTTTTAGCAATGACTCTTGTAGTTAAATCTACATCATTTAATTTTAAACCGTCAAACATTCTAGCTTCTGTTCTAGATCAATTAAAATAATTATTACCAATGATTTCATCACTTTCATTATCATAATATTTACCTTTACGAGATAATGTATTTATTAAATATTGTTGATACAAATCATTATTTGAATAATCAAGAATTTTTTCTCCTCCGACCAATTCTTTTTCATTAAAAGTTATTCTGTCGTTTTGGTCAATATCGACAACAAAATCTCTTAAATTAGATTGATTAGATAAAATATTAAAATTATTATCAACTCTATCATAAAATAATGAAAGTATAAAACATAAACTTGATGCAATTAAAACTAATATCCAGATAAAAATTACTGAAGAGTAATTTTTTGACATTTGTTTAATACCAGATCTTATAATCAGCCCATTTAATTTACGCTTTTTAACTTTTGGTTTTATAACTTTTAGTTTTTGTTTTTTGCTATAAACACTTAATTCTTCATAAGAATCTGGTTGTACTACATTCAAAGGTTTATTAATTGTAATTTCAACTTTTTTATTATTTTTTTTAAGTTTTTGTAATTTTTTTTGTTTTTTTAAATTTTCTTTAATTCTTAAAGCTTCTAATTTAGCCTTTTCAATAGCTATTTTGTTATCATAATTATCAAGGTTTATGTTTTCATTTTTTTGTTTTAATTGCTTTTTTAATTCTTTACTTTTTTGTCTTGCCCTTTCAATTGCTAATTTATTTTCTTCAGCAGAAAATTTAATTTCTTTGTCAGGATTAGAGTTATTATTTTTGATATCCATTTAAAACACCTATTCTATTGTAAAACCTTGAACTGTAAAACGATATTCAATATTGAAATCATCGCAAGTACTATAATCAGACATTTTGTTTGTAACTGTAATTTTATATGTGACTTTTTGGTTTCATTCGTTAGTTTTGTTAGCTGCTGTAACTTCAAATTTAAAAGTTGAAGTTACATTTAATGAGCTTTTATTACTACAAAATCCTCAACTTCGAGTTCTATAAGCTATTGGCATATCTTTAAAAAGGTTATTATAATCTAATTCTTTTTGATAACTTCCATTTTCTAATAAATTTCTTATTGGTACATCAAATAATGAACCATTTTCACCTTTATATGATTTACCTGTAACTCCACTTCCTCCTGTTGAAGTAAATTTAGATAATGAAATAATACCTTTTAATTTAATTGATGCAAATTCATCTATTTTTGAAGCTTCTTCTAAGTTTATTGGCACTAAATAGTCAAAACTAAATACTTGTGGTCCCAATGTTTTACCATCAAGAGTATCATAATCATCATAAATTCTTGTTCCTACTAATGGTGATGAAGTAATTGAAGATTGAGTTATACTCTCAAGATTACTTACAAATTTTGTATTAGAAATATTATTTATTTTTGTGTTTTTACCTTCACTATCAAAATCAGTGTCAAAAGTGAATTTAACGCTATTAATGTATTTAAATGATTCTTCTTTTGCTTCAACAATGACAGATTTATAATTTATGTCTTTTAATTCAACATTATCATTGTCTAAAGGTAAATTATTATTTTCAGATGAGATTTTTTGCATTATTTCTGATTTAGAAGTTCAATAAAATTTACCAATATCAGTTTTACTAAATTTATCTTTAACATCTGCTCTTTGTACATTAAAAGTTGGGTTTACAGCACCACCATAATCTTTAATTTTTAAATTAAATGATGATTTAATAAAGATATCAGTTTTTGAATGATTTTGATAATTTATATTTTCAATATCAAATAAGTCATCATCTTTTAATTCATTTAAAAGCTTATTTTTTGATTTAATTTGTTTTATTATTAAAGATTTAGGGTCTGGTTTATTGTAATCAGTTATTGAACCTAAATCAAGAACAGGCATAATACCTTGTATATTAGTACATTTATAAGTTATTTTAACAGTTGAGTCTAGTGCTGTTCCTACTAGTTTGACTTCAGTTTTTGTTAAACCTAAATCTTCTGATAAAACTAAACTTACACCTTTATTTGCATTCAAGTAATTTTTTAACATAGGATTTTTTTCAATGATAGTATCAATAACCACTTCTTCTGAAACTTTATTTATTTCTTCTAAATTATCTTCTGGAATAAGTACTTTTAAATTACTAATTGCATAATTTAAATCTGAGTAATTTTTAGCTATTTTATCATCTCTTAATTGTACTCTGACACTATTGTAGTCTAAAGTATCTTTGTTGACTATTAAATTATCTGCAACACTTTCTAAAACAACATAACTATCATTACCTGAGTTAGCTTCTTTAATTCCTTTTCTTACTTCTTCATCTTTAATGACATCTAAATTACCAATAAAACGATTCAATATTAATCCATCAAGAGTAACTAATTCATATGTGATGTCTTGTGAAAAACTTGGAATTGAATTTTTATCATCTTGATCATAATCTGATGATACTAAGCTTGCCTCATTTAGATTTTTGTATTTTACACTAAAAAATTCAGATAAATCAAGCCCATTAAATACTGGATTTAAAAGTTTAAATTTGTTAAAAATAGATTTATTATCAAGTTTTGATATTTGTCCAAGGTTTTTATCTTTAATTAATTTTTCAATATTTTTTAGTCTGTATTTTACATCAACATAACCAACAAAACCTTCTATTGATATTCGAGCTTTATTAATTGTTATTGATTTTAAATAAAAATCATCATTTGACAGTCCATTAAATTGACTTACTTTATAATTTTGTTTTATAAACTTTTGTTTTATAAAAGTACCAATAATATCATCATTATTTTTGATTGTATTCAATTCAATAGTACCAAGATTTTCAACTATATCATCTTTTAGATCATCTAATGAATAGAAACCTTGATTACCATTATTATTTTTATCATTAACTTCTTGTGTTTGGTTTGGGTTCTTATTTATTAAACTATTATTATATTGACTAATTATAAAATAAAGAGGAACAACTAATATGGTGATAGTAAGTATTAATAAAAAACTTAATTTAGTTAACTTTTTCAATATATCACCTTCCATTAAATATAATATACTATATAAAACAATAATATTAATGGATAAATATTAGTAATAAATTATTTTTATAGTGTAAAAATGTTTTTAAAAATAAAAAAAATGGTTTTTAACCATATTTTTTGTTTTGATTTTGTTTGTAAATACGTTTCTCTTTTTTACTTAAGTGATATTCACGTCTTCTTGCTTCAGATTTATTAGCTGCAGCTACTTTTTGGAAACGTTTAAGAGCTTTCTCTATGGGCTCCCCTTCTTTTACAACGATGCTTGCCATTTAATATTCAACTCCAATTCATATTGATTATAATTTATGTTTTTTAATCTGTCTATATATTTTTGTAAAAAAAATAAAAAAATTAGTCGAATATAAATAAATATACATAATTAGGGTATAAAATAGCAATATCATTAAAGGAGATTAGTATGAAAAGGATTAATTTGATAATTACTGGTGGTATAGCTGCAAGTAAATCTAGAATTTTATACGAATTATTACAAGAAAAATATAAAGTAAATGTAATATTAACTAAAAACGCTAAAAAATTTGTGGATTTTAAAGATATAGACACATATAGTGATATTTTTGATAAAGATTTTTATTATGATAATCACCATTATGCAGAACATATTAAACTGGCATTTAATAGTGATTTAAATGTTATTTATCCAGCAACTTATAATTATATTGGAAAAATTGCTTCAGGTATAAGTGATGATTTAGCGACATTATTATTTGCAGTATGTGATTTTGATTGTTTAGTTTTTCCTAGCATGAATACTAATATGTATTTAAATGATATATTAGAAAAGAATAAAAAAATATTAACAAGTTTATCAAAAGTATATTGATATGAACCTAAATATGGAAAACTTGCAAGTGGAGATTATGGCATTGGAAGAGCATACGAACCATTAGAAGTAATAGATTTTGTTGACAATTATTTTAAAACATTTAATAAACTGTCAAATAAAAACATATTAATAAATTTTGGAAGAACAAAAAGTTACATTGATAAAGTTAGATATATCACAAATGCTAGTAGTGGTAAAATGGGTTTAAACTTGATGAACGCATTAAAAAATAAATGTAATAATTTAATAAGTGTTTTTGGAGATACTGAATATAAACCAATAATTAATGAATCTAATATTCATGTTAATACTAATGTTGAAATGCTTGAAGAAATGAAAAAGCATTTTAATAATTCTGATATAGTGATTTGTGCAGGAGCTTTAACTGATTTCGAAGTTGAAAATTATGTTGATAAAAAAATCGAAAAAAGAGTTGATGGTAATTTTGAAAAATTAAATTTAAAAGAATCCATAGATGTTTTAAAGGAGCTTTCAAAAATTAAAACTAATCAAATACTAGTTGGATTTTCACTTGCAAATACATTTGATAAAGAAAAAGCTCTAATTAAGCTAAAAGAAAAAAGATTAGATTTACTTGTTATTAACTTAATTGATGCATTAAATTCAGATTATAATGAAATCAAGATTTTAACAAAAAATGAAGAACTTTATGAATATGAAAAAATGAAAAAAGATAAAGTAGTAATAAAAATTTTAGAAAAAATAAACGATATTATTTAATGGAGGTTTTATTAACTTCATTTATAATATCGTTTTTTATATTTTTCTTCTTTAAAAACTTTAAATAAAAATAAGTAAGTAAAAATATTGAACCTGAAGCAATTATGCCTAAAATGGGTAAAATTCATATATTTGTTTGTTGATTATTTAATGTTGGTAATATACCACTCAGTGTAAAGTCAAATAATCCTGTGGAAAATAATGTACCTACTTTCACCTTAAATAATGATGTTAGCATTGCAAATAACCCATTAAATGGTGCATAAATTGCAAAAAAGAATAAAGGCATTGTATAACAAAACATGTATTCAACTGGTTCAGTTATACCTAATAGAAATGCTGTTAAAGAAGCTGTGATATAAACACCTAATTCTTTTCTTCTTTCTCCTTTTTTTTCAAATAATAATATTGTAAATGCAATGGTTGGTAAAGTGAACATTGAATTAATAAAGCCACCAGTTATAAATCTTGAAAATCTTAACCCAACATTTCAACAATCTTGGATTGAAATATAATTATTAGTTAAAGCAGCATAAGATAGAAATTGATCACCTTCAATCTTTGAAAATTCATCAAAAGCATTTTTTCAATTACTCTCTATATCAAATAGGTTATTTATCTCAGAACCTCAATTAGTTTTTAAATAATCTATATAATCATTGAAATTTGTAAATTGTTGAATACTTGATTTAATTGCATCAATAGTATTATCTGATAAGTTAGGATTAGTTCTAAAAATATATTCTGCTAATAATGGTAATTCGTAGTCTGAAACATTGCCCCCAATAGAACTATATCACATTGGTGCTTGTCATAATAAACTTGTCCCAAATGGAATTAACATTCTTTGTATAGTTCTAAAAATAAATGCATCTAGCCCAATTGGTGATTTTGAAACGGCCTTTCCAAGTCACATCATAGCATAACCTATAATTGGTCAAATAATTATAAATAATGCAGCTAATAAAATTGAAACTATTGGTGTTAATAAAATTACAAATTTTTCTTTTGCAAAAAATGACAAGCTTTTAATTAAGTTTTGATCTTTAAATTTATTGTAAACCATTACAATTATAGAACCAATTGCAATTCCACCTACAACTCCAGTATTAAAAGTTTTAATATCACCAAACATAAACTTAGTAAGAAAAATTTTTTCTTCTAAATTATTTCAAAATCATATATTAAATCTATTAGCTGATGTAGAAATTATGAAAACAGATATAAAAATATTAAATACAAAATAAGCAATTATTCCACTATAAACAGCTGCACCTTTATTTGAAGTAAATCCAATAATAATAGCTAAGCAAAATCATAAACCAATATTTGAAAATAATATTTTTCCAAAGTTTTTAAATAGATCACCTGCTAAATTATTTTCAAATAAAGAACCAATTGAATAAAACAATCCAAAAATTGGCATTAATATAATTACAAAACCAAAAGAAGAAGAAAGTTTTTGTAAAAAATTTTTCATCCTTTTTTTAGTGTTTTCATTTAATGTGAAAATATTTTTTAATTTAGTTTTATTATTTTTCATTTTAATCACAATATAATGTTACATAAAAAAAATAATATTTAAAATATTATTTTTATTCATTATTGTCATCATTGTTTAATAATTTTTTATCTTTTAAATTGGCTTTTATTTTTATGTTTGTCATAACCTCAAAAGCTTTTTGCTTTGATGATAAAAAATTATTAATAACATAAGCTTTTCATTTTTTTTCTAAAATAATAAACGAGGTTTCATACTTTTGTTTATCACGTTTCAAAATTTTATTTGTATTCTCTACTGATTTTTTTCTGTGTATTTCTATCGATCTTAACTCATCTACTTTAAGATTTCTTTTTAATTGAATAAGTTCTTCTTCAATTAATTTTTTATCATTTTCAATTTGTTCAAGTTTTCGATCTTTTGCTTTAGACTTTTTCTTAATTTTCTTAATAATTCTTTCTTTTTTGTCATCTTCATGCTTTTTAGATATGTAAATATTCTTATCAATTGTTAAATCTTTTATTTTTTTTAAATCACCATCTAAATTAACTTCTTTATTTTCATTTTCAATAACATCATTTTTATTATTAAAGTATAAAAAGTCAAAACTTTGGTTGTTAGTTTTTAAATTTTTTTTTTGTTCAAAATTAGGTACATCAAAAAAAGTTTTTAAATCAATATTCAAAGTATTAGTGTTAGTATTTTTCATAGATTCTTTTATTTGTAAGAATATACCACTATGATTTTGTTGATTATCACTAATATTTTGATTATTTACATCACCATCTATTATACTGTCTGGAATATCTAAAATATTTGTATAGGTGTTTCTAGCATTTATAATTTCATTGATTCTAGATATAGTTTTTTTGATGTACATTTTTATTTTTTCAATTTTTTCAACATCATCTGAGTTTTTATTTTCTAAATATAATAGTTTCGCTTTTCTTAATTTAGATTTTTCTAAACTAATTGCATTTTCAATTCTAGTTTTTTGATTTGATATTTTTCTTAATAATTCTCTTTTATTAACTTCTTCACTTGATAGATCATTTTTTATCATCATTGCATCTCTAAAATTTAAGTTTTCAAGAGTTTGTTCTGAATCAATATTATTATTTAAATGGTTATTTATTCTTTTTTCTTCAAGATCCTTTTTCATAAATATTTGTTGTATTCTTAACAAATTGGATTTTACTTTTGTTATATTTAGTTCTTGTTTAAGATTTAAGACTCCTCCACCACGTTTAATATTTTCATAATGACTTTCTAATGTATCATTTTGTATTTCGATAAGCCTTGCTATGTATCTACCGATATTTTCTTTTGTTTCATCACTAGCTTTTGAAAATTCAGCAGTTATTAAATTAATTGTAGTTGGATTAATACTTAATTTTACCAAATCATTAATCCTTTTTCTTATCGGAGCTGGTAAATTAAATGTAGGTATTTCTGATCTAGTTATCTTCATAAAAAAGGCACCTCTTGAATAGATATTTTATTTATTATACCAAAAACACTACTTAAATGAAATAGGCCTTATTTATTTACTTAAATATTATTTTAATTATTAGCAATTAGAGTTTCTAATGCTAACTCAACCATTGTATTAACATTATTTTCTCTATCCTTAGAACTCAATCCTTCTCTATTTTCTTTATTAACAACAACTGTTAAAATAGACAAAGCCTTTTTTTTAAAATAGTTAGAACAAGCATATAATGAGTAAGTTTCCATATCACTACATAAAATATTTAAATTAGATCAAGTTTTTTCTTTGTAGTATTCTGGTTCTACATTTTTTAAAGTATATAGTCCATCAGTACATACTGTTGGTCCTATATGCAAATTTAAGCTTAACGCTTTAGATACCTCAAAAGCTTTATTTAAAAGTTTGAAATCAGCGGTTGGGCTATAGTGTCAATCAGCTGGTATATTAAAATGTGTTTGTATATTTGAATCTGTTGAAGCAGCCATTGAAATTACAATATCATTTATTTTAGTGTTATCTAAATAACTACCAGCTGTCCCTATTCTTATTATTGAATCTACATTATAATATCCAAATAGTTCTCATGCATAAATCAACATCGAAGGCATTCCCATTCCAGAAGCAGTTACAGATATTTTTTTATTTTTATAAAGTCCAGTATATACATCAATTCCTCTTACTGAAGAAACTTTTTCTACATTAGTTAAATAATTATCTACTATTCATTTACATCTTTCTGGATCTCCTGGCATAAGAACATTCTTAGCTATTTGATTTTTTTCAGCATTATTGTGTGGTGTTGGCATAAATATCTCCTATCCTTTATATAGATTATATAATTAATACAATTAAACTTAATATATAGTTGTATAAAATTTATTTATCTATTAGTCTTAATGAATGGCACTCCAACAGCCATCGGTGGTGAAGATTTCTTTGCAAATATAACCATTGTAATTATTGATAACAAAAATGGAAATGCCTGTAATAATGACTTATTAGTAGATAAAAAATCATTTATATTCAATAAAGGCAATATATTTGATAAAGAAAAAAATACAGAGAATAAAAAGCTAAATAATAGGATATATTTGATTCTTCATTGTCCCACTACTAATATTGTTAAACCTAAATATCCATACCCATTGACAGTACCATAAAAACTTGAAGAATTATAAATCATTACAAAAAAACATCCCGCTAAACCAGCAAGTAAACCTGAAAATAATATTGCAATATATCTATATTTATTTACATTAATACCAACAACATCTAGAGTACTTGGATTTTCACCAGCTGCAATATGTCTTTTACCAACTGTTGTATAGCTAAAATATATTCCAACAACAAATGTTATTATAATAGCTAATATAAAATAAATTGTAAGAAAATTTTCTTGTCCTCAACCTATTAAAGTATATCCAGAATTTATTCTACCCATAGATGAGATGTTTTTTGATGATGCAAAATAAAGTCCTATTCCTTGTGAAAATAAATTTATTGCAGTACCTGAAATTATTTGATTTGCTTTTAATGTAATTGAAGCAAATGCATGTAATAAAGAAAATAATGAAGCACATATAATTGCCACTAATATTGCTATAAATTGTGTTAAATTATTATTCATAGTTTTACCAACTATACAAAAAATTAATGCTCCAATAGTCATAAAACCATCAATTCCAACATTAATCACACCAGCTCTTTCAGAAATCAACCCAGATATTGAAGATATTAAAAAGATTGTGAAAAAGCCTAATAAAGTAGAAACTATAAGATAAAAGTTATCAAGCATACTTATTAAATACCTCCTTTTTCAAATCAAAAAATTTGATTTTTTCATCTTCAATCATTTTTTTGTAGTTATCATTTTTTTTATCTAATTTTAATATATTTTTTTTAAAAATATTTATTTGATAAGTTTTAATATAAGTTTTCAATTGAGTTAATGCTTCTTTATATGATTTAAAATTATTATTTTTTGTTTTTTTATAGTTTTTAATAAGTTCGTTGTAATTTTTTAACAAAGTTTCTTTATAAAGTTTCTTATTATCTTTTTTATTTAAAGATGAGCTATTTTTAATTTTCAATAAATTTTCAAAAAAATCATTATTAATTTTATTATTATTTTGCTTATACAATGATTTAATTGCTAAAATTGAATTATTTTTATATTCATTTAAACTATTAATCTTTAAATCACTAATTTCACTTTTTATAGTTTTAATTTTCTTACTTAACAAATGTAAATCGTGCAAAGTTGTATCACTTTTTTTCTTAAATAAGTCTTTTTGATTAGTTTTATAATTCTTTAAGATAATTTTTTTATCTTTTATTAATTTTCTAAGATAAATATCATTATATTTAATAATATTGTCATTAATTCATCTTATAAATTCTATCTTATAGAATATTATATATATTGCTGCTGAATAAGTAATCAAACCAAATACTAATGTTGAAGTTTGATTTGATAAATTAACAAACTGTGGTGTTGATTGAGCAGCTTTGAATCCAACTTGGAATATAGCTCAAAGAAATGATACAAATGGTATACCAAGAAAATTATTAAAAGCAATAAGTGCAATAGCGATAGCATCATAACCTAATGTAGGTATATTGTCTGTTTGAATTGATTGACTATATGCTACTCCAAAATAATAAATAAACCCACCCATGCTCATTAATATTCCTTGCGCAATAGTTATTATTAAAATATAAAGTTTTTCATTGATACCTGCATATTTAGAAGCAGTTGGAGAACTACCTACAGCCTTATATCTAAAACCTCACTTTGTAAAGTATAAAATTAGCGATATACATGTACCTGATAATATAACTAATAGAACTGGTAATAATCAAACTATACCAAATAATGATAATCAATTGTAGTTTAATCCTGGGGATGTATTGCCTCAATGATCACCATTTATATTAATAACTCATTTTAATAAAAAATAAGTTACATAATTTAAAAGAATAGTAGTTGCAACTTCGTGAATATTAAAAAAGACTTTTAAAAGACCAGATAATGCCGAAATAATTGTTCCCATTAAAATAAAACAAATAAAAACTAAAATGACATTAATTTTATTTACTTCTCCAAATGTTATTCCATTTTTATCAGCTATTGATTGAATTATTAATATAGTAAACATTAATCCAAACAATGCTTGACCAGATCCTCCCATATTAAATATTCCAACTTTAAAACCAAGAGCTAGTCCAAAACCTAATAAAGAGTATATAGAGAAATATAAAATAACTTTTTCTATATTTGACATTATTCCAAACTTTTGAAAATTAAAAGCTTTTGAAATAGAAACCCCTAAAAATGAAAACCCATTAAATCCACTAACAAAAATAAAAAATATAGCTAGTAATAATCCAAAAACTATTGCAAAAAAAGATGTTTTTAAACACTTAAGTTTTGAGTTTATAGAATTACCTTGAAAAAAGTTTTTTATTTTCTCCAAAAAAATGTAGGTATTATTTTTTACATTCATAACTAATTATTTCCCATCATCATTTTTCCAATTAAATCATAATTTATTTTATTACCAACTAATTCACCTACAACATTTCCTGAATTAATAACAATAACCCTATCAGATAAATTTATAATTTCAGAAAGTTCATAACTTATTAATAAAATTGCTTTATTTTTCTTTTTAGCTTCAATAATTTGTGAGTGAATAAATTCTATTGAACCTACATCAAGTCCTCTTGTTGGTTGATATATTAATATGAAGTCACTTTCTCTTGATAATTCTCTTCCTATTATAAGTTTTTGCTGGTTTCCACCAGATAAACTTCTAGTAATTGCATATCCACCATTAGAATCTCTAACGTCATATTTATTTATAATTTTTAAGCCACGTTTTTTTATTTCATATTTATTAATTATACCAAGTTTATTTGAGAATGGTTTTTCTCCAATATCTTGAAGCACACTATTTTCTAAAACATTAAAATCTAAAATTAAACCATGTTTTTGTCTATCTAGTGGTATATGTGACATTTTATAAGTATGAAACCTTGAATAAATTGATTTGTCATTAATTTTAATGTTTTTTATAAATATTTCTCCTGATTTAACTTTTTGAAGACCTGAAATTACATTTGCTAGTTCTGATTGCCCATTTCCTTCCACACCAGCTATTCCAAGAATTTCACCAGCTTTAATATCTAAAGAAAAGTTTTTTAATGCTTGAATTTTTTTATTGTTTATACTAGTTACATTAATATTGTTAATTTTTAATACTTGTTCTTCACCTTTAAAGTTATGAGTGTTTTTTATTACTTTTAAATTTCTACCTACCATTTTAACAGATAAATCATCAATAGATACTTCATTCATATTATAAGTTCCAACTATTTCACCTTTTCGTATTACAGTCGCTCTATCCGCTACTTTTTCAATTTCTTTCATCTTATGTGAAATTAAAATAATTGTTTTTCCATTATTTTTTAAAGTTTTTAAAACATTTAAAAACCCTTCTATTTCTAATGGTGTTAAAACAGCAGTTGGTTCATCAAAGATTAGTATTTCAGAATCTCTATATAATAATTTTAAAATTTCAGCTTTTTGTAATTCTCCTACAGAAGCGTTTTTAGCTAGTTTATTTAAATTTAGAGTTAAGTCATTTTCTTTCATTATTATGCTAATTTTTTTTATTATTTGTTTTTTATTATTAAAAAGTTTTAATTTTTTAATTTCAGCACCTAGTGAGATATTTTCTCATAATTTAAATATTTCAACAAAATGAAAATGTTGATGCACCATACCTATTTTTAAACTATTTGCAACTATTGGGTTTGAAATATTTTGTTGTATACCATTTATTTTAATTTCTCCAAATGTTGGTTCATAAATACCAAAAAGAACAGACAATAAAGTTGATTTTCCAGCACCATTTTCACCAACTAATGCATGAACTTCTCCTTTTAAAACTGAGAAATTTACATTTTTATTAGCATAAGTTTTCTCATTAAATTTCATTGAAATATTTAACATTTCAACTGCTAATTCTTTACTCATTACAAACCTTTCAAAAATTTTAACTATTTTTTAAACTTTCTAATACTTTTGAACTCATTTTTTCAGTAAAACTATGTTCCAATAATTCATAAGCTTTTTTATTTACATTAAACATTGAATTTTCATAATAAAAATTAGACATTCCTAACAATAAATCTTTAGAAAAAACAAGTTTTATTTTATTCATTATATCATCTGAAATTAGATTATTATTGCCAGATGAAGCATCACCACTTAGCCATGCAGTTTTTCCTTGTCAACTTTTACCTTTTTCTGAATCAAAGTTTACTTTTTCACCAGAGAACTTTCTAGTAGCTTCATCAAATAAATATACATTTAAGTCCTTATCATTTGCATATTTTGCAACCTTGTCTTGATATTCGGCATTATCTTTGTATGCTTGAGTATGACCAATACCTATAATTCCGCCTTCTGTTAACTCCTTTGTAGCTGAAGTCAAAATTAAATTTTCATAAGAAGTATAAATGTTTGAAACATCAATATCAACACCAATTAATTTACATTTTTTTGATGGATCATTCTTTAAAATTGATAATGCATCTTCAGTTTGAGGTCCAGCAACGGGCAATAATATATTAGCTCCATTATTTATTAACGTATTTGATAAATCCTTACCTTTACCAGCAGTATATGAACCTGACTGTCAAATAGAATCATTATCACTTTTAGGATCATTTTGAGTTCTTTTTACAGAATTACTTTTGTTACTAAATCAAGATGAAAGAGCATTATCTTGATCAAGTGATAAAATGTTATTTTTTAAATTAGAATATTCTTTATTTGATTGGATTTCATTTCAAACATCAACTGAAGTTAAAAAACCAGCCATGAAATTTATCACACTATTTTCATTTCCTGGTAATAAACCACCAAAAGTTGCTAACCCAAGTTCTTTATGATCTTCAAATTCTTTATAATTACCATTTATAATTGATCATATTATTGATGATAAACCAGCATAAAATCCAGATATTTCAGCTCGATATTGAATCCCGACAGTTGAAGTTCATTCTTTATAAGTTTTATTATCAATTATTACAGCAGAACCATTAACTTTTTTAATAACTTCTTCAAAATAACCTTTTGCAACAACATCATGTGAATAGCCAGAAAGAACTAGAGTTTTAGCCCCACCAGCTACTGCATTTTCATATCCAGTTTTTAATGATGCTTCACCAATTTCACCCATTTCAGAATATGCAGCATCATAATCAGACAAACCTATAATTTTTTTTACAAAATCATCTGCACCTTTATAAACATACTCAGTAAAAGACTTATCATCATGATAACCATCATTTGCAATCATTCAAATTTCACTATACATATTGTTTGTGCCACAAGATAAAATATGACTTATTGGTTGAGTAATTATTGTTGCAACCATTAAAAAACTAATTAATTTTTTCATATTTATTCTCTTTCATTTCTTTTACTATTATACAACTTAAATAAAGATAATCAATTAACTAAAACTATAGTTTTGTTTTATCAATTAGTTATTCTTTATAAAATGTACATATTTTTATTATCTAATAAAGTGATTACTTATCTATATAAATAAAACCTTTTTAGTTTAAAATATATTTAAATGAATGGAGAATAAAATGATAAGTTTATTTAAAACTGATAGTTATAAATTAGATCATAAAGATCAATATCCAGAAAAAACAACGTTTCTTTTTGCAAATATAACTACTAGAAGTTTCAAAGCATTTGAAAAGGAATTTAATATTGATGATGAAAAAATTGAATATATTTATTCTTATGGTATTGATTACACTTTCAAAAAGTTAATTGAGGAATGAGAAGAAAATTTTTTTACAAAAAATTGAACAGACATATTAGATGAAATTAATGATTTAAACAATTATACTAATATAAGATACACAGATTCAATGATTTCTGATTTCGAATATATGCATACTAATCTAAAAAAACTACCAATAGACTTTATAACTTTAGAGTACTTTGAAAAGCAATTTAATAAAAAAATAAAAGTTACTGAAAATACTCCTCTTGTATTTATTTGAAATACAAATCCGAGATTTTATTGATTAGTTGGTTTTATTGAAACTTGATTAATAAGTGAAATTTGACCAATAATAACTTCTGGAAATGTTAGTTTACAATTTAAAAAACTTGCAAAAAAATACTCATCTTTTACTTGTGAAAATGATGAACATATACCATATCAATTTCATGACTTTTCACAAAGAGGTATATGTACAAATTATGGTTCAATAAAAACTGGGATTGGTCACTTAATGAATTTTATAGGAAGTGATAACTTACCAAGTATAAAAGAACTTTCAAAATATTTAGATTGTTTTATAAACAAAAAAAATAAAGTAATTGGTACAAGCGTTTTTGCTACCGAACATTCAGTTATGTCTGCAGGTTCAAAAGATAAAGAGTTTGAAACCTATGAGAGATTATTAGATTTATACCCTACTGGAATATTATCAATTGTTAGTGACACTTGAAACATATTTAATGTTTTAGAAGTTTATTTACCAAGATTAAAAGATAAAATACTGCAAAGGAATGGTAAATTGGTAATTCGACCAGATTCTCTTAATCCTATTGAACTAATAATCGGTAATAATAAAGATGATGATTCTAAATTTGAAAGCGAAAAAATAGGAATAATAAAGTTTATTGATAATTTATTTGGTCATAAAATAAATTCAAAAGGATATAAAGTTTTAAATGATAAAATTGGATTAATTTTTGGGGATAACATAAGTTTTAAAAAAGCAAAAGATCTATTAGATAATCTAACCAGATTAGGTTATGCATCTAGCAATGTAAACTTTGGAATTGGTTCACATAACTATTCTTGAAGCATACGAAGAGATTCATTAAGTATTGCTCAAAAAGTAACTTTTGGTAAAATAGAAAATAAAAATGTTGTTATGCAAAAACAACCTTATAAAGAATCCTTAAAAAACTCAAGAAAAGGATTAATTAAATTTGAGTTCACTAATATTGAAAATGATATTGAGATCAATATAATAGAAAACTTATCAATTTTAGAGTGAAAAGCTTCATTACCAAATGAAAAAAAAGAATTACTAAAATGATTGTTTTAATAAAAATGACACTTGTTTAAGTGTCATTTTTATATTTATAACATATTTCAATTTTTCATTTAATTAATAATCAGATTTATTTAAATCACCATTGACAATATTAACTCCTCCACTAGTACCAAGTCTATCTGCCCCGTTTTTTATCATTTCTAAAGCGTCAAAAGTTGTTCTAACACCACCTGCGGCTTTAACTTTACAATTATCCCCTACAACTTTTTTCATAAATTTTACATCTTCAAAAGTTGCTCCACTTTTAGAAAATCCTGTTGATGTTTTTACAAAGTCTAATCCTGCTTCAATAGCAAGTTTACAAACTTTTTCAATCTCTTCTTTATCAAGCAAACAGTTTTCTAAAATAACTTTAACAATATTTGTTTTAGATACTAATTTAACTTGTTTCATATCGTTTAAAACATATTCCCAGTTTTTATCTTTTATGGCACCAATATTAACTACCATATCAATTTCTGATGCTCCTTCATTTATTGCCAATGTTGTTTCTAAAACTTTGACCTCTGTTAAATTAGCACCTAATGGAAATCCAACAACTGTTGTAATACCTACATTTGAACCTTCTAAGTATTTTTTTGCTTCTTTAACTCTAAATGGGTTTACACAAACTGTTGCAAAATTATTATCTATTGCTTCTTTACATAATTTTTTAATATCATCAGAAGTTGCTTCTGGTTTTAATAATGTATGATCAATGTAGCTACTTAATTTATTCATAAATTCTCCTTTATTGATTTTGCTCTTTTTCTATGATATTTAATGTTTTTAATGCTTCTAACGAGATATTCATTAAATAATCTCTTAAAGCATAATCATTTGTTTCAATCATTTTAGTAAATACTAACATTTCATAAACAAGATTATTTTCTAAAACTTCATAGTTTAATTCATTTATATTTGGGTCGTTATGTTTGTGTATGCTTATACTTTTTAAATTTATAAGATCTTTAAAAGTCATAGTCAAACCATCAGATAATATTTCATTTTCAATTATTCCATTGGTTACTTTACTGCAAGTAATATTAGAAATAACACCACTTTGATGTTTTATAATAACACAATCAGTTAAACCACTTTTATTCTCTAGCTTTTGACCAAATGCTTTTACTGATTCTACCTTACCAAATAATGCAACACTTAGCTCTACTGGATAGATTAATAAATCATATGTTGAACCTCTACCCAATTCATAATCAAATATATTATCTATTATTCTATTCTTTAGATTTTTTATACGCGAAGTAACTTTATTTAAATTCAAATTAATCATAAATGGTTGATAACTATTTGTAAAATCAAGTAAATGTTTAAACTGTGGTAAATGTATTGTCTTATAAGCTTCCATTAGTACAACACCATTTTTTATAGCTATTTCAAATAATTCTTCAGCTTGTTTAAAATCTAATGTTAAAGGTTTTTCAAGTAAAACATGCTTTTGCTGAGATAAAAAATACTTAGCTTGTTCATAATGTAACCCATTTGGCGAAGCAATATAAATTGCATCTGCTTCATCAATTAAAATGTCAAACTTATCGGTGGCAACTGCATAAATAGAAAATTTATTGATTAAATTTCTTGCTTTTGTTTTATCTCTTGAGTAACAACAAGTTACTTTTAACTGATTACTCTTTAAACTTGCTTCAATAAAATCATTAACAATTTTTGATGTCCCTATTGTACCAAACCTAATCATTATTATCATCTACTTCCTTGAAAGGATTAAAATTATCTTTTACTTTATTTATTTTACTAATGTTTTCTTTGTCATTATCTGATTTGTTGTTTTTTTTAATAACTTCAGTATTTTCAAATCAACTATTATTTGCAAGTTGTTGTTCTTTTAATCTACTTATGCCTTCTAATATAGAACATATTACACCAAAGAGAATCTGAATAATCATTATTACAATTGATGCAATGAAATGATTTATATTACTAATTAATACACTTGTTGATACAAATAAAGCTAAAAGAATTGAAATTGAAATTGAAATAAAAATAAGTCAATTATAAATAATTTCTTTATTATTAAACTTATAATTTAACTTCTTTTTTATATTTAAACGTATAAAATAAAATGCCAAAAATGATGTTAGTGATAAAAATAAAATAAAAAAATTTATAGTAAAAAAGTTTTTATTTGTTAAAAAAACCTCAGTACTTAATTTTTGTTCTTTTATAGTTTTTAATAACAAAACTAATGAAGTTGAATAAATTAATATGAAACCTATTGTGAACAAAAATTTAACTATAATAAATGTTTTTGGGTTAACTTTATTATTTTGATTCATATAATATTTTTCCTTCAACAATTGTTTTTTTGACATTTAAGTTTTGATCTAATATAACTAAATCAGCAATTTTATTTACTTCTATACTTCCAGTTTTATCAAATATATTAAGCTGTTTAGCAATATTAATTGAAGTCATTTTAATTAAGTTTGTCATGCTTAAATTATCAATAGCGCTATAAAAAGTTCTAACATTGTGATCATATGTTGCACCAGCACCTGCAAGTACGCCACTTGATTTTAATGAAACTTTCATACCTTTTTTAATAACTTCTAAGTTACCTAGTTTATATTCTCCATCATCTAATCCTTTTGCATTCATAGCATCAGTAATTATACAAATTGAATTTGGGCCTTTAACTTTATAAATAAATTTTAAAGTATCGGGATTAATATGTATCCCATCAGATATAACTTCACAAAGTATATCATCTTTATATAATGAAAACATTGCTAATCCTGGCTCATATTGTGACACTCCACTCATTCCATTAAATAAATGAGTAATATGTCTGAAACCAATTTCATAATCTCTCTCACAATCTGAAAAACTTATATTAGTGTGTCCAACACTTGGTATAATATTATTTTCCAACATATATTTTGTGAAAGAACCATCTTGAAGATCTGGAGCATAAGTTACAATTTTAATATTATTTCCTGATGCTTCTATAAGTTTTTGTAATGTTTGAATATTTGGTTTCTCAAGTAATGATAACTCATGAGCACCTTTTTTATCTGGTGAAATAAAAGGCCCTTCTAAATGTATTCCTAAACACTTTGCTCCATCTTTATAATTTAAATTCATAAATTTTTTAAATTCTGACATAAACATTAAATTAGATTCTAATGAATTAGTTACACTACCTTGAACATATGATGTTATCCCTTCTCTAACAACTTTATTTGAAAAAAGTTTATAACTTTCTAATGAACCAGTTTCAAAATCAACACCATATCCCCCATGAACATGACAATCAATAAACCCTGGTAAAATTCAATTTTCATTTAAATTAATACCATCTAAATCAGTGCTTCCTTCATTTATAGATTTTATAATATTATTTTCTATTTCTAATCATCCAATAATAATATTATTTTCTAAAACTATTTTTGCATTTTTTAAAATCATTTGATTCGCCTCCGATAAATATATTTTAATTTAAATTACTAGATTAATAATAAAAAAAGAAAAAAAATTGCATTAATTATAATGCAATATATAATAATCTTTATCAATTCACTAAGCTGCTTTGTTGATTAACTTCTATACTTTTATTTTTTAAGTTAAGTAAAATATTTTTTATATTGTCACCTTTGTTAAACTTGTCATTATAAATTATTTTTCCTTCATTCAATACTATTAATTTATTTATAAACTTTTCTAAAAAGTCATAAGAATGTGATACAACTACTATTGTACTATCTTTTAATATCAAATCTTCAAGTATAGAATCAAATATTTTATTATACTCTTTATCTAAATTATCAGTAGGTTCATCAAAGAAAAATGTACTTTTTTTAATTAATAATATAATTAACATATAAATTCTTTTCTTTTCTCCCGTACTTAAATTTTTCATATTCGTTTTAATTAAACTATTTAAATTTAGTTCATTGATCAAAAAATCATATCTTTTTTTTATTTCTTTAAATTTAATATTATTTATATAACAATAATGGCTAATTAAATCTAAAGGAATCAAACTTGTAATCATATTATTAACATCAGGAAAATAACTAAAACTTTTTTCATTATAAATGATTTCACCTTTAGTTGCTTGTTTTAAACCTAAAATGGTTTTTAATAATGTAGATTTACCGCTACCATTTTCTCCAACGATTCCAATAATATCATTTTTATTAACTTCTAAATTAATATTATTTAAAATTATTTTATTTTTAACTTTTTTTTGTACGTTAATCAATTTAATCATATTATCACTTATCCTATCACATATGTTCGAATCTGTATTTAAATATAAAGAAGGTATTTACATCTAGTAAAATTGATATTAATAATCAAGGAATCATTAGAGAATAGTAGTTCAGAATAAAACCTTTATTATTCTGTGAAAAATAATTATCACTAAAAATATCAATATTATAATTATTGTCAATAAGTGATTCATTAGCCATAAATCCTGTTTTTTTATCTTTTGAAAATAATAACAAGTCACTACTACTTGGAGTTGGGTAATTTTCTCCACTAGTATAATTTGATATATAAGCATTTTTTATACTACAGCCGAAGTATCGAGAATTGTTATAAACATCTTTTATAGATTTTACTACTTCTGTCTTGCATCATGAAGGTGGTGAAGCTTCTGGTTCTTTGTTTAATGGTTCTATATCAAAATATAAATCTCATTTTTTTGAATTTAATGGTGTTAATGGGTTTTTATTTAAAATCATTGCATTAGAAACTTTAATCAATTCATCTAGATTAACTTTTTTATATCATTCTTTATCATTAAAAATTGATGACCTTATCTTATAATTTGAATTCATATTAGTAAAAAGATTATATTCTACACTATAATTATTTTTTCTATATCTTTTTAAACTTTCAATATCATTTACTTGTCTATCATATTTTAAGTTACTTTTAGGTCCAAAAGATTGATTTGCAATTACATAATCAAATCGTTCATCTTTATATCCATATAACATTACAGATAGTTGATTTAAAAAATTGAATCGTGCTTCACTAAAATATGCTTCATTTACATCGTTTTGTTGAATATAAATTTCATAAATATCATCATTATAGTTTAATTCATCGTTTATATTATAAAATTCTTCAAATATACATAAGTACATATTAATTAAAATTGCAATTTCTGGATTATTTTTAATTGTGTTATAGTTTTGTACTTCTTTATCAAAACTATAATCTTTTATTGAGTATATAAAACTTTGATTTGATCTACTTATATTTTCATAATCAAATCTAATATTATAATTATCCAATAATAATTTATAAAAATTATCGTTTGTAACTTTATATAAAGTTTCTAATATATTAACATTTTTTATAACTACTTCTCTTCAATTTAAATTATTTAATTCATTAAAATTCATATTAAACTCATTTTTATTATTTTTTATAATCTCTAAGTCATCGAGAACTAGTTTAATTAGGTTATTATCTGCATTATCTGCAATAAAATTATCACTAAAGTCGGTTGCATTTAGTTTAGTATAATTTCCAAAGTTATTTTTTATGTATATTTCTGTTTTTAAGTCTAAAATAGATTTTTGAGTTTCACTAACATTAGTTTTATTAGATAAATTATTAAAATTATCCAATACAACATTTATTTTTCTATAGGCCGTATTCATTTTTACCTTACCTATACCACTTATATCGTCTTTTTTTGTTAAAAGATTTAAAATAAGTAATACACAAAATAATAATGCAGTTAGAAATACAAGAATAGTTATAAAAGATTCTTGTTTAATAAAACACAATGCTATTTGATAAACTAAATCTAAAATAAATGTTATAAAGATTAAAAATATTCAAAAAAATACTTTTTGTGAAATTAAATATGGCTGATATTCTACATCATAAAAAGATAATAGTATATTAACTAATATTCATTCTATCAATATTGGTACTATTATAAAAATTTTGCTACTTAAGTACTTAGAAAATCATATCTTGTTTTTGGAATAACCACTTATAATTTCCATGTTGGTCTCGCCATTTCTTAAAGATGAATAAAAAATCTTGTTGTTAATTATTATCGTTAAAATTGTAATAAAAATTATATTAATCAGTTCAAAATAAAAAGTAATTTGCAAGCTATTTATTTTTCTACTCACTTCTTCATCTTTACCAATAAATAATAATAAAGAATAAGAAACTAAATTTGTTAAAATTATTAATATAAGAAAAATTAAATACAGTTTGCTTTTAATATTAATTATTAAATTACACTTTATTAAATTTGCCATTTTTTTTCCTCTTTAAAATTATACCAACATATAAGTTTTTTTAGTATAAAAAACTTTTTATTTATATAAAATATTTTTTTACTTTGTTATGTAACTTATTAAAATATATATTATGTTAGAGATAAATTTAATTTTAGATAATTGAAAAAGTTATTATAAAAAATACAAAAGGATAAATTATAAAATTTAGTTATAAATGCTAATTACATTAGATACATTTAATATATATAAAACCAAAATATATATTAATTATGTATATTTATTATAAAATTTTATCAATAAAATAAAAAAAGTTTTATTTTAAAATTAAAAATAAAGTTTTTTAAAATTTATAGTTAGGTTTGCTTAATATTTTTAAAAATTTAATTTAAAAGATTATATTATTAATAAATACATTATTTAAATAAATAATAGTTATAAAAATTTATAATTAAAAGTTAAATATCAGAAAGATTATCTTTTTTGTAATTTTATAAATCCGAATTCTGCAAATATAGATAAAGAAATTGTGATAAATGGTATTAATGAAGAAACAGATGAATGCACTTGAATTTCATCTTTAAATAATACTCAAATTGTAAGTTGAAAACTTATTACTGTAATAATTAAAACCATTATTTGAATAAACATTAATAAGTTATAATTAAATCTTCTAATTTTAACAATTCTAGTCATACCAATTATTAAAGGTATGAAAACTAGAGGGATACATAATATTGAAATTATTGCTAAAGTTATTTGAAAACTATTTTTATAAGGGTGAACTAGTCCTGGTATTATAATAGTTATTAAAAAAGCTGATGTAACAAGTCATAATCAAATATTTTTTAATATTAAAGAGTAAAACTCTCTTTTTGAATCTATTCTAATATTTCTTAATCACATTCTAAATTTAGAGTGACTACTGTTTCTAACTGATACAAAAGTAGCAATTCAAATTGATGTAAAAATAATTAATGATATACCGATTAATGGTAAAAAAATAACTCCAAATACTAGTGATGTTGTTAATAAAGAGTAGTTGAAATCTTGACCCAATAAGTCACCAACACTTTCATTATTAATATTAAATAATTTACAATTTGCTAAGACTTTTAAAAGTGAGATTACTGAAAATGAGTCATAGAAGCTATCATTAAAAATATTTTTTAAATTATCTACTTTTTTAAAACTTGAATCTAATACAGAAAATAAGGAAATTGTGATTATAACAAACAATATAAAAATGAAAAAAGTTATATACATTCCATTTTTACCAACCGCTTTAGCAGTTTTATATTTGTATTCTCTTCTAATATTATTTATTACTACAGTAAATAAATAAACTGAAAGAAACAGTATAAAGAATGAAAAGAAAGTAGGAAGAAGAAAAACTCAAAATAATGAAAATATAATAAAGTTAAAAGAATTTTCTCTAAGTATTGAAAGAAAGCCTTTGTAACCAAATATAAAGTAAGCTAAGTCAAAAGAATTAGAAATATTGTTACCTGCTTTTTCATTAATATTAGAATTTAATAATTCTTGATTAACATTAATTAATGGATTAAATGATAAACCTACAATTAATGTAGATATAAATAAGATTGAAAATACTATTAAAATTGTTATTATTCCTTTTTGTTTCATATATATACCTTTCAAAACAAAACCAATATATATTATTTTACATTTTTTAATGATAAATTTAAATGATAAATAATTATTCCTTATTTTTAAAAATATTTAATAAATTATCTACAAGAGTAGTTTTTCTTGACTCTTTTAAAAAGCTTGAACATTTCATAAATGTTTCTTTTGTAGATAATATAACTAGGTTCTTCTTTGCTCGAGTTATTGCTGTATAAAGCATCCTTTTATCAACAAAAAAATTAGTATATTTATTTGTTTGATCTAAAATTATTATTACATTTTCATATTCACTACCTTGCGTTTTATGAATGGAGCAAGCATAACTTAAATCTATATTTTTTAAAACTTCTTTACCAATTATGATATCTCTATCTAAAAACTTTAAACGCATTTTATACTCTTCTTTATCTTTATAAATACTTTCTATAATTCCAACATCACCATTAAACAATGATAATTTAGCATTATTTTCAGTGAATATAATTTTGTCATTTTGTTTAAAACTTATATTACCTTTTTTAAGAGAAAATTTACTTGATTTAATTAAATGATTTTGTATTATGTTATTTAAATTATTAATTCCAAACTCTTCTTTATACATTGGTGAAATAATTTGTACTTTAGTTATAGATTCCATTAGGTTATTAGTATTAAACTTTTCATAATAAAATTTTATTTTATCTATTAGTAAATTTTGAGATTCAGAGTAATCAAATATAACATTTTTTAAATCATTTAATTCTAATTCATTTCCATCTCATAATGAATTTGCTAACTTAGGAATATCATTATCACTTGATTGTCTATTGTTTGTAATAAGATACTCTGTAGTAAATAATTTTGAGTTAATTAAGTCTTCATATAAGTTTCCATAATCAACACTAGGTAGTTGTTTAATATCACCAATTAAAACTAATTTATTTAAACATGAAATACCTTTCAATAAATTAGAAAAAAGATGATTTCCAAGAATAGAAGATTCATCTATTATTAATAAACTCTTTGAAACTTGGTTTTGAATATTAATTTCAAAATTGTCTTCGCCTGTATATTTTAAAAACTTATGAATTGTAGAAGTTGTAAGATCGCTAAAGTCTTCTTTGATTCTTGAAGCAGCTCTACCTGTTGGTGCTAAGATTGCATAATCATCATTTTTTTTATTATATAATAATTCATATAACTTAATTATTGCTGTAATAATAGTTGTTTTTCCTGTTCCAGGACCACCAGTTATTATTAAAACATTATTATTAACAAAACTTTTTAAAGAATGTAGTTGTTCTTCATTAAACTTAAAAGTATCATCTTTTTTTATTTCTCTAAAATATAATTCAACAAGATTAATTTTTTTAGTTATTTCATTATCACTATATTTTATTTCTGGAACTAAGTTTTTAATTTCAAACATTTTTTTAGAGATATACAATTCATCTTCATAACTTTCTTTTGTATATATTTTTTTATCTTTGAAATATAAAATATTATTTTCTTTTGCATATAATAAATTATTGATGATACTTTGAAATGGATAGTTAATATCAATGTAAGTAGTCTTATATAATTCTTTTTTTATTTGGTCTATGTCCGTATAAGTGTTGCTACTTGCAAATAAAATTTTATTAACTAGATTATAAACTACTCAACTTATTCTTCTATCACTATTTTTTTGTTCACCAAATGCTAATGAAATTTTATCTATTTCCTCAAAATTATATATCTTATTTTTATTTGCAAAACTATAAAAATCACTTTTTAAAAAGTTCTCAAATAATTTTGTGTCACCATTAAGTTTTCTTAGTAACTTATTGTAAATATCTAAACTTAAATTATTTTCAATAAAAAAGTCGAGTATATTATTTTTTAATTCAAATACATTTTTATATAATATTAATGATTTTTCAATTGTCATCCCACTTATATTCATCAATTCTTCTTTGTTATTAATAATTTTGTTCAAAACATCATCCTTAAAATATTTAACAATATTTTCTGCAAGTCTTTTACCAATTGTTGGAAACAAGGGAGAAGATAAATATTTAATTAGACTTGTAATATCTTGTTCTTTAAAATCTTTTATATTTTTAAAATTTATTAACTTAAAATTAATTTCATTTCTTAGTTTATCTTCAAATTGTTCAACTTCGATTTCATAAATATAATCTTTATTTAAATTAGATACATTTCCAACAAGTTTTAAAACTTTTTTTGGATTATCTAAAAGATTAAATAATACAACACCTCAACCTGAATCAGTAGTATAAATATATTTATATATCTTGCCTTTGAACTTTTTCATATTACTCCTAAATATATTATTTAATTTTTACAGATTGTTTTTTTAATATGTTAATCATGTTTTTAATAAATTTTGAATCTTCAATTAATTTATCGAAATTATATAATGAACTAACTTGTTTATTTATTTTAAAATCTTTTTTATAAACTTTAGAATTAATAGAACCTTCTTTTATAGTTTTTAAATTATTTTTTTTAAAGTTTGATTTAAAGTCAATTTTATAAACCTGATATTTGTCATTTGAAATAATTTTCTCATATTTAATTCTTTGTCTACTATACTGTTTTAAATGCTTTACATTAAGTTTTTTATTTATTTTTAAAGTTTTATTAATGTTTGTAATAATATTTTTTATTTTATTATCATAAACCTTAAACAAATCTACATTACCTTTTAAATAATTTCTTTTATCTTTTTCTAACATAAGATCTATTACAATTTTAAATTGTTCTCTTACAGAAATGCTACTGTCAATTATTATTTTTTTAGAATCAGCTATCTCAAACTCCATGTATAACAAGTTAAATAACTTTATTCTTTCATATTCATTTCTAGACAAGTCAAAGTACTCATTATTATATTTATAATAATGTTCTGGTTTTGTTAATTTTAAAAAATCTATTTGCATTTCTAGATTATTTGCTCTTTCAAATCTATCATACTCATCTAACTCTAATCATATAAGTAAATCTCTTTTATAAAAACCACTTTTTAGAAATCAACTAATTGAACCATCTACTACAAAATCATTACAATTGGTAATTATATCAGAATAAGAATCAGAAACTTTTCTATACTCATTATAATATAAATTCTCTGCATTAAAATATTTAATCTCTAATTTTTTTGCAATATATTTTGCTAATGAAGTTTTACCAGAAAATGGTTGTCCAATTATTTGAATTATCATATTAATCTCTCTCTTATAATAAATGAATTTAAATTAATTATATTATTAAATATAATTAAAAAAAATAAAAGTTATAATAGGTCGTCAATATCAATTTTCAATTCTTCTGTTACCATATCTTCACTTTTATTTTCATCTTTTAATTTAATGTTTTCATTATTATTCTTGTCTTCATTAAAAATAATTTTATTATCAGACTTTGGTTTTATTACTTTTTTATTGTCCTTTAAATCAGTATTTTTTTTGCCTGTGTTGTTGTTATTGTCGTTGTTATTGTTAGAGTCATCATCATTAGATTTTGGTGGAATTGGAATATCACCATTTTTTACTACAAATGATTTTTCTAAAGTTGTGGTGATAATACTTGTCATGTCCAAATCTTCAGGAACATCTTCTAAATCAGCATATTTGAATGATTTTATATTTAATTGTGTTAAATTATCTTCATCATCTAAAATATTAAGAATATCTTTATCTTGAACGTTGTATAAAAATGTTGCAAACTCATCTCGTTTTTTATTTCAAGGATATAATCTTACTCCACGTTTTGGTCTATTCATTAAAGGCACTAGTTCTTGTTTAATTTTTTTAACATTACCTTTGTTTGTTAGAATTAAAATATCTCCTTTTTCATCAAAAGCTTTACCAGCAATTATATCATCATCTTTCACAACAGTTGACTTAACACCTTTTGCATTTTGACCTGCACTTGGAATTTCAGAAATATCATATCTTACTGAGTAACCATTATTTGTAACCATTGTAACAAATCTAGTTTTTGATGTAACTAATGATGCTGAAACTAATTCATCTCCATCTTGAAGTTTCATAATTCTAAATGCTTTAGAAAACATTTTAGTTTCTAAATCTTCAATTGGTGTACGCTTAATCATACCTTTTTTAGAAGCTAACAAAATTTCTTGTTTTGCATTTTCAAACTTCTTAACTACGAATGCTGCTAATATTTTTTCATGACCTGCTATTGTTGCAACTTCATTTAAATGCATTCCAATTTCTTTTCATTTGCTTGGATTAATTTTATAAACTGGAATTGAGAAGTATGTTCCTGCACTTGAAACTAATAATATAAAGTCTAGACTTGATGCTGGGAACTGAGCAACTCAAATATCATTTGGTTTACGTTTAAAATCAGCAATTGGGAACTTACCAAGTTGTGAATCTTCGATAGCTTTTAAATAACCATCTTGAGAAACTCAAATTGTATAATCTTTTTCCACTATTGTTTTTTTCAACTCAACATCTATATTTTCAACTTCATCAACAATTTTAGTTCGTCTTGGTATACTAAATTCTTTTTTAAAATCACTTAACTTTGAAATAATTTCGTTGTTTAAAACTCCTTCATCATTAATAATTGATTTTAATTTTGATATTAAAGAGTTCAATAAATCTTTTTCTTCATTAAGTTTTACAATATCAGTTGAAGTTAATCTATACAATCTTAAATCAACAATTGCAACAGCTTGATTTTCAGTAAATTGATATTTATTAATTAAATTTAATATAGCATCACTTCTGTTTGAAGAATTTCTAATTATTTGAATTACTTCATCTAATATTGATATAGCTTTTACTAAACCTTCAATTATTTCTAATCTTTTTTCTGACTTATCTAAATCGAATTTAGTCTTTTTTAAAAATACATCTTTATAATGTTTAATATAAGCTTTTATAATATCTATAAGACCAAGTTGTTTAGGTTGTTTGTCAACAATTACAACATTGTTATAATTATAAGAAACTTGCAACGCAGTGTTCTTTAATAAAAACTTTCTAATTAATTCATAATCAGCATCTGGGTTTAATTCAACAACTATTCTCAACCCATCCCTATCTGTTTCATCTCTAACTTCTTTTACATCAAGTTGGGGATTTAATTCTACAACTTCACCAATTTTTCTAACAAGATCTTGTTTTACAACTTCATAAGGAATTTGATCAATAACTATTTTGTCATCTTCTCTAGTTATTCTTGACTGTATAATAACTCTTCCTTTACCTGTTAAGAATGCACTCTCAATACCTTCACGACCCATTGCAATTCCACCTGTAGGGAAATCAGGTCCTTTAACAATTTTAGATAACTCATTAAATGTAGATTTAGGTTTTTTAACTAGATGTATTGTTGCATCTATTATTTCGCCTAAATTATGCGGAGGCATATTTGTTGCATAACCTGCTGCTATACCAGTTGACCCGTTAATTAAAATATTAGGAAAGTAACCAGGTAAAACAGTAGGTTCTTTTTCAGAATCATCATAATTAGGTGCAAATAATACAGTGTTTTTTTGTAGATCTTCTAAAAGTACACTTGTAATTTTTGATAATCTTGACTCAGTATAACGCATTGCAGCAGCACCATCACCGTCAATTGAACCATTATTACCTTGCATATCAACCAATGGCATATTTAATTTTCAGTCTTGTGACATTCTAACTAATGCTTCATATACTGATGTATCTCCATGTGGGTGATATTTACCAATTACATCACCAACAATACGAGCAGATTTTTTATATGCTTTATCATGAGTCAAATTTATTTCGTTCATTGTAAATAATATACGTCTTTGAACAGGCTTTAATCCATCTCTAACATCTGGTAATGCTCTTTCTTGTATAATATATTTTGCATATCTACCAAATCTTTCACTCATTAAATCTTCAAGTGAATAATTTATAATACCATTTTTGTTATTATCTGACATTAAATGCCCCTCCTAATTTAAGTAAAATTCTATTTCACTCATGTCGTTATCTAAAAAGTCTATAATATTTAAATTTTTCATTGTAGTTCTACCTTCTCTTGATAAAACTCAAAACTTTGTAGAATCCTCTAAAGAATATAACTTTGGATTATTTTTTGAAACTAGACTTCTTGCTAAGTCTAACATAATTTTAGAAACTTCTTCATCTTTTCTTACTTGTGCATAAACTTTATCAAGTTCTCTCAACTTGTCAATTGAAGCAGTTATTACTTTTTCATTTATTCTTTTTGGTGTAATTATATTTGGACCAAAATCATTTGTTGCAAATGTTGAATAAGTTATTATTTTGTTAAATTCATTAAAATTTACTATATATCTTGGTATTCCTTCAATCTTTAATAGTTTAGACTCGCAACTTTTAATAAATTCAACAGATAATCTAATTCTTTCAAGAACTTTTGTTGGAGAAGCTCCAATTATTTCTGCTAAATTATCATTACCAACTAAAGCTGAACGCAAGTTTATAAATATAGAAAATATGTCAAATCTAGTTGCTGCGATTTCTTTTTCAATTTCCTTTGTTCTCAATAATATGGGACCACTTGAAGGATTTAAATAATAAGTATCAGTAAACTCATCATATATTAAAATTCCAACATGAGGTTTTGCAAGTTCCCTTGCTTTATTAAGAGATTCTTTTGATTTATCAATAAATCTGTTTATTGTTTTCATTAATCAATTTACTTCATTCAATTTTTGTAAATCAATCCTTATTGATTGCTCACTAGATAAAGAAGTTAGCGATATGTCGTCTGTATCGTCTGTGTTATGAATCTCGAAATATAGAGATGTGTCTTCAATTTCATACGAAATACTAAAACTATTAAAAATATTATATCTTTTTATATCAGAATTAATTTTATTATATTCAATTATTTTTTTTAATATAACATTTATTAGTTTATCGTATTCAAACTTAACAGCCAAAATGCTCACCGCAATTCTAAATTTATTTTATTTTATAAGAAGTCCATATTTTCTTCTAAAGTAAATTTTACATTTTCTTCAATTCACTCTTTTCTTTTATCTGAGTTGTCACCCATTAATGTTCTAAAAGAATTTTCTGCAGCTAAACCATCATCAATTTTTACAAGAATAAGTTTTCTTTGCGAAGGGTCCATAGTTGTCTCTCATAATTGTGTTGCATTCATTTCACCTAAACCTTTGTATCTTTGTATTTCATATTTTTGTTTAGTATTTTTCATATGAGACACTAATTCATCTTCAGTTCAAAGGTACTTAAAATCTTTTTTATTAGGACTGGTAACTTTGAATAAAGGTGGTAATGCAATATATACTTTTTTGTTTAGGATTAAATCTTTCATATATCTATAAAAGAATGTTAATAATAAAGTTTGGATGTGTGCTCCATCAGTATCTGCGTCTGTCATTATTATTATTTTACCATAATTAATATCACTAACATCAAATTCACTACCAACTCCTGCACCAATTGCATTCATAATTGTGACTATTTCTTCATTTTTTAAAAGGTCTATTAATTTTGTTTTTTCAGCATTAATAACTTTCCCTTTCAATGGTAAAATAGCTTGAAATCTTCTATCTCTACCAGATTTAGCACTTCCTCCGGCTGAATCCCCTTCAACTAAGAAAAGTTCATTTTGTTCTTTGTCTTTTCCTTGTGCAGGTGTCAATTTACCAAGCATAGTTCTTGATTTAGATTTATTTTTTTGATCCCTAACTGCTTGTCGTGCTTTTCTAGCTTCTTCTTTAGCTCTTCTAGCTAATAATGCTTTTTCAATAAGAGATATCGCTAATGTTTTGTTTTCTTGCAATCAAAAACTAACACTTGTTTCTGTAATTTGATCACAAACAGTTCTTGCTTCAGCAGTACCTAATTTACCCTTAGTTTGACCCTCGTATTGAATTAAATTTTCAGGAATTTTAACAGTCACAACTGCTATTAAACCTTCTTTAACATCTGATGCATCAAGTTTTTTATCTCTTTCTTTTAAAATATTCTGAGATCTACCATAATCATTTAGAGCTTTAACCAAACCTGATCTAAAACCAATTACGTGAGTACCTCCCTCACTTGTTTTAACATTATTTGCAAAACCTAAAACAGTTTCAGAAAATTCATTAGTGTATGTCATAGCTATTTCAACATCAATATTAGAGTTGTTACCTTTTATTATAATTGGTGAGATAATTTCTTTTTGACTACCCTTTAACTCATTTACAAACTCAAGCAAACCATCTTCATATAAATATTCAACATACTTATCACTTCGATTATCTTTTAATGTAATTTTTAATCCAGAGTTTAATAAAGCACTTTCCTTTAATCTTTCAGATATTGTAGAAAATGAAAACTTAACTGTTGAAAATATTGTTTCATCAGGTAAAAAATTAACAATTGTACCTGTTTGTTTTGAAGTACCAATTTCTTTAAGTGGTTGTGTTAATTTACCACCATTTGCAAATTTTATTGTTGATATTTTATTATCTCTATATATAGTTACTTTAAATTTACTTGATAATGCGTTAACAACTGATGAACCAACTCCATGTAATCCACCTGAAGTTTTATAACCATCACCACCAAATTTTCCACCTGCATGAAGTACTGAAAATATTATTTCTGGAGTAGATTGTTTAGTACCCTTGTAATTACCTATTGGAACACCTCTACCATTGTCTTTTATAGTTACAGAACCATCTTTTTCAATAGAGACGTTAATCTCTGAACATGCCCCTGCCAAAGATTCATCTATTGAATTATCAACAATTTCTCAAACTAAGTGATGTAATCCTCTAACATCTGTTGAACCAATATACATTCCTGGTCTTTTTCTAACTGCGTCTAATCCTTCTAAAACCTGTATACTGTCTTCTGTATAATTTAAATTTTTTTCATTTGCCATATTGCCCCACCAATCATTTTAATAATTGAAATTAAATCAAATTTTTGAAATAAATATCTTTTATATAATAATATAAAATAAAATTTTGTCAATATAATTACATTTTAACAATAAAATTTATATTTTAATTAAAAAACTAAGTAAGGTAAAAAAAACATTGATTAATCAATGTTTTAATATATATTATAAAATTCTTTACCTTGTTTATCTTTAGAAACTATGTCAACAATAACTCAATGAGGTGTTTCACTATTTTTACTAATGTTTTCTCATGTTATATCATAAGTATGTTCAACACTATCATAATTTTCACCATAACCATCATATTTTATTAAATCTTCATCTTCATAACCTAAGACGCTTTTACCCAATACTTTTCCTGATACTTTTGAATTATCAATTTTATCAGTTAAATATTTATTATTTATAAACTCTTTTTGGTTTTCAACAATTGTTTGATAAGGATTGAAGTTTTCAGGAACTTGAATTTTATTAAATTGACTTGATGCATTAGAATCTATATCACCAACACCAGTATATTTAAGAGTAAACTTAATTTTTCCCCCTATTTCTGATGGATCAGTTGCAGAAGAATAAACATTTGTACTATTTCAATATTTATTATCATAGATATATTGTAATGCATTTTCGTGCAATTCTTTCATATCATTACTTGTACTTTCAACAATCCTTCCAAAGAAATCTTGCAACTCAGTGACTCCATTTGTATTAGTATTTTTTAATAAGTTCATATATCCACTAAATATTGAGTTTTCTTTGTATTTTTTTGTACTATAATCATAACCCAGTTTTTTAATAGTTTGTAATTTTTGTGATCTTGTTAATGATTTTATACCAACATTATTATATTCTTTAGATATTGATGTTAGAATTTCTTGAGACTCAGGATTGTTTAATCCTTCATAAGCTAGTGAAATCAAGTTAAATAAATTTGTTATACCTGAACCGTTTTCTTTAACTATTTCTTTGTAATTTTCTTCACCAATACCTCCAATTAAGGCATTATCAATCATTACATTATATGATTTTCTAAATGGTGCGTCTTTTGACATATAAAATTTTTCTACAAAATCTTTATATTCATTTTTTTCATATAATCTAATTTGAAGTTTTTTTAACTCATTTAAAAAATCACTAACTATTGATAAGTTTTTATTTGGTGTGTTTTTATCATTCTCTTGTTTTTCAAAAAGTCTTGTAACTTTTAATAAATTTGGGTTGGGATTATTATATTGGGAAATTGGGTCAATTAATTCTCTTTCATCTAATTTTGATTCTAATATATTTTTATCAAATCCTTTATCACTTAAAAATTCTGAAAGTGTAGAATCCTTTTGAATATCATTTATTGCATTTTGAATATTATATAATAGTCCAAAACTTACAGATTGAATAATTAGATTGACTTTATCATCAATTGTAGGAAGAATAGGCGTTATTGAATCTAAAACGTTTAATAAAACCTCTGCACCAAAGTCAGATTCATCAATACTATCTAATAAAGCAGAAAAGTTATTTAAATAACCTTTAAAATTTAATTTCCCTGCAGTTTTAGCAAACATTGACCCTATTTTATTGAATTTTTTATTATTTATAGATGAAGAATATTCATTTTCATCACTGTTTTTATAGTTTATACCTTCATTAAGTTTATCTTCTATACCTTTATTCTTATATTTATCAAATGAATTGAGATTTGACTTACCATTTGCCAAAATTGAATTGTAAAATAAGTATCCAGAACTATTTGTTCCTCCATTTATGTCTGAAGCTGCTGAGAATGTATTTTTTATTCCACTAGTTCCACCAGGATAACCACCGTCAAAACCATTATTTAATAAATAATTTGTTAATGCCCCTGTGTCTTGTATCCCTCATGCTAAGTTCCTTCTGTTTTCATTCTCAGAGAGTTTTAAGTCTTTACTCAATCCCGCAAATAATCCTAACTCATTATTTAATGATTTATTGAATCCAGTATATCCATTTTCATTAAATGAGTCTTCAAAATAATCATTGTTAATAAAATTATTATAAAAATCATCGTTGTACATACCCATTATGTAACTTGCAAAAACACCTGCATAATTACTACCATTCATTTTTTCAATCTTTGGTGCTAATAAATTTGTAAATTTAGATAAATCATTTTTAGCATTTATTTTTTCTTCATTGTAACTATATTTTAAAGGCATCATTAGCATTGTTGGTTTTGGTGAAAGATATATTGATAGTATTTCATTTAAGTTATAGTTAAGATTTTCATGTCTACTTAACAATATTAATTTAGTTAGAAATTGAGCACCACTCACCATTTCATCTTGAAGTTGAGTTAATTCATTAAAATCAGGAATATTTTTTTTATTATTTGATTCACAAGATATTACTGATAATGATGAAGCACCAAATATTGCAATTGATGCCAAAATTCTTATTAAGTTTTTCATTTTTTTTGTTTCCTTTCATTAAATATTATTTATATTTTATTTTGAAAGGAACTACACTTCATTTATTAAAAGTATTTAAATTAACAATTTTATAAAATATATTTTCTATAAAAATAAAATTTATCAATTTGATAAGAGTTTTAATTATTATTTTATTTATTAAGTTATAACTATCAATAAATTTAAATACAAATGAAAAAAATAGTTTTTTAATAAATATAAAAAAGTATTTAGGTTTTAAAAACATTTTAACATTACTTATATTAATAATATTTAATAAAATTCATAAATTGATTAAAAAAGTTGTAAATACAAGCATAATGTCAACTAACATAATTAAAAAAGCAAAGAAAAATTTCTTATAATCAATTATTGAAAAATTTGTTTTATTAACATTTGAAAGAAATAATTTTATGAAATCTGATAATATAAAATTTTTTAAGCCAGAAACTTGAAAGTAAAAAGAAGATAATCCAAGAAAAAATATTAATAAATAATTTATTAATATTTTATTGTTAAAGTATCAAAAATTATATCCTTGAGAATAAATATTTTGTTTGTTATAGTTTACTTTTTTAAATATGAAGATCATAAATAAAATAAATGGTAATATATCAAAAAAAATAAATAACTTTATTAGTTCTTTATTTTCTAAATTAAGAATTATAATATTAAATACTGTAAATATTATTAAAAACAATTTTTTATATATTTTTAAATTTTTTATGCTATTAAAATTTATCATTAATTAAATAATATAAAATTTTATAGAAAATTTCAATACTAATTAATTATAAATATTTTTTTAATAAATATTATAAAATTCATCACCTTCTTCATCAAATGATTTAAATTCTGTTATTACTCAATAAGGAATTTCAGAATTATTACTTATATTTTTTCAAAGTATTTTGTATTTAAAATTTACAGGATTGTAATTCATTGCTTTACCATCATAATTTATTAAATCTTCATCAGTTAAACTTTTATATCTTTTTAATAAAACCTCACCACTGATTCTTTCATCATCTATATTATTTTTTAATATATCTTTTTCTAAGAATTCTTTTTGATGCTCTTTTATAGTTTGATAAGGATTAAAATTTTCTGGAACATCAATTTTATATTTTTGTTTACTTGCATTAGATTCTGAGTCACCATTACCTTTATAATTTAATGTAAATTCAATCTCACCATTAAATTGATTTTGATCAGTTGCGTTTATATTTATATTACTTATGTCTCAAAAATCATCGTTTGCAATATACTGTAAAGATTGTTCGTGAACTTTATTCATATCTTCATTTACACTATTTTTCATGATATCAAAAAGATGGGAAAACTCTGTTGAACCTCTGAACTCTTTGTTTTTAAATACATTAAAGATATTATTAAATATAGAATTTTCTTCAAAACTTAAATCTAAACTGTTATAGCCTAATAATTTTTTTAACTTATTTTTTTGCGTTTTATTTAAATCAACTAAACTTTTGTTTTTAAAATCATCATCATTACTTATTAAAGTCAAAGTTTGGTTTTTTTCGCTGCTTGCTAAGTCTTTATAAGTAAATGCCAATAAGTTTAAAGCATTTATAAAACCATCACCTTCTTCTCCAACTAACTCTTCTCAACCTAACTGAGTTAAACCTTTTGCTCCAACTCCAAAAACATTTGGTTTGATAACAATTTCATAACTATCTCAAAAAGGAGTATTTTTGTTTTTTAAAAATTTTTTAACAAATTCTACCTTCTTTTCTTTATTTTTTAAATTATCATGGAATCTTATCAATTCTTCAATAAATAAACTTACTTGTTTTAAATTTTCTAATTGATTATTAATTACATCATCTTTTTCAGTTTTATATAATCTTATTGCCTGAGCTTTATCAATGACTGGTTTATGTGCATCGTTTGCTACAATTGCATTTCTTTTATTAATCTTTTTATTTAATATTTCAGTATTAAAATTATTTTCTAACAAAAAGTTTGACAAATCACTATTGTTTTGAATTTTATTTATAGCATTTTGGACATTATATATGAAGCTAAATCCAATTGTTTGAATTATAGTATTTGTTCAACCTTTAGAAGAAACAACAACTGGTAATAAATTGTTTTCTAAATTAAGTAACATCTCTGTGCCAAAATCTGAGGTACTAATACTTTGAATTATAGAAGTTATCTTATTTATATAACCATCAATATTTAAATTACCTGCTATATTAGTAAGTTCAGTTCCTAATTTATTAAATTCAATATCATTAACTTTAGCATAAGATGTGAATTGATTTTTTTTCTTTATCGCTGGTGTATAATTAACATTTTTTAATTTATCATTAATATCTTTTTCTATACCATTACCGTTAAATACCCCTTTTCCTTTAGAAACAATAGAGTTGTAATGCAAATAACCTGAACTGTTTGTTCCTCCATTGTGAATTGTTGGTTTTCCATGAAAAAATGTACTAATACCATCAGTTCCATTAGTATCACCAGGATATGAACCATCATATCCTTTATCAAGTAAATAATTTGTTAAAGGTCCAGTATCTTGTATCCCTCAAGCTAAATTCCTTTGTTCTTGATTTTCTGAAAGTTTTAAATCTTTATCTAATCCAGATAAGATACCCATTTCATTATTTTTGGGATTTATAAAATCATTAAATCCTTTTCCACCATCTTCGTTAAAAGAATCTTCAAAACCACCATTTATTAAGAAATTATTATAAAAATTATTGTCATACATACCCATTATGTAACTTGCATAAACTCCTGCAGAACCATCCTTATTTAAGAAATCAAGTTTAGGTGATAAAATGTTTTTAAACAGTTCAATTTTAGATGCTAAGTTTATGTTTTTATCTTTATATTGATAAGAATTTGGAATCATTAATGACGTTGGAGTTGGTGAAAAATATATAGATAATAATTCATTTAAATTAATATTTAAATTTTCATGTCTGCTTGCAATAACCATTCTTGATACAAATTCAGAAGCTTCTAACATTTGTTGTTGAATTTCGGTAAATTTTTTATCAACTTTTGAATTATCATTAGTCTTACCACAAGAAACTATTGCTGATATAGGAGTACTTAAAAAAGTAGCTACACTTATAAAGCTAAGTAATTTTTTCATCTCTATTCCCCTTTATTTTTTAGTAATATAAAAAAGATAAATTAAATTAATTTATCTTTATTATTTTAATGTATTAAAAAAAATGAATAGAAAAACTAAAACTTATTTCTTAATTCTTAATTTATTTTATTATTATTAATTATTTCACTATTAACACTCTTTGAAAGCAGAGTATTAATTTTTGCAGCAACAAGATCCATTGCGATTTTGTTACCTTCATAATAAGGAACAATAATGTCAGCATGTTCAATTGATGGTTCTACGAAAAACTTATACATAGGTCTAACTGTTGTTAAATATTGATTAATTACATCATCTAAATTTCTACCTCTATCATTAACATCTCTAACTAATCTTCTAATGAATCTAATATCATCATCAGTTCTAATAAAAATTTTGATATTACTTCTTTTTCTAACTTCTTCTACTTGCAATGCTAAAATTCCATCAAAAATAACAACTTCAGAAGGATTTATTGTCTTAAATTTTCCAGATTGACTATGAGTAGTAAAATCATATATAGGAACTTGAATAGATTTAAAGTTTTTTAAGTCATCTAAATGTTTACAAATTAAATCAATATCTAATGAACTTGGATGGTCAAAATTTAAATTTTGTCTTTCTTCGAAATTTAAATGACTAAAGTCTTTATAATAGTTGTCCATTGATAAATGTGATACAGAGTGATTTTCAAAAATTTTGTCTGAAAGTGTTTGTGCAAATGTTGTTTTCCCACTAGCACTACCACCTGCAATTGTAATAATTGTAACTTTTTCCACAAATAACCTCTTTTATATATTATAAATTAATTTATTTAATTTTTAAATAAAAAACACTTAACTAATTATTATAGTATTATAAGTATAGTATAATAGCCTAGGAGGTATATAATGGCAAATAAAGTATTAGTAATAAGTGGAACTGTAAGTCCTGTTGATAAATCATATTCATTAGAGTTGACAAATCAATTTATTGAAGAATATAAAAAAAATAATTCTAATGACGAATTTATCTATCTTGATTTAAATAATGAAGAAATGGCAAAAAAAACTCTTTCAAGAGATAATTTTTCAAGTTTCTTTAATGAAAATGATGCAATTAAATATATTAATCAATTAAAAGAAGTAAATAAAGTAATTATTTCAAGTCCAATGAATAATTTTAATGTTAGTGCATTAATAAAAAACTACTTGGATCATGTTTTATTAGCAGATCAGAGTTTTTCTTATAAATACTCAAAAAAAGATGGTTCAGTTGGTTTATTAGATCATCTGAGTGTACAAATTTTAACTACACAAGGTGCACCATTGGGATGATATCCATTTGGAAATCATACAGAATTTTTAAAAGGAACTTGAGAATTTGTTGGCGCTAAAGTAAATGAACCTATTTTGTTTGCTGGTACAAAAGTAAAACCTACTTCAGAATTAACACCAAAAGAAGCAATAAATACAATTTCAGATAAAATAAAAGAAGTTGCTGCTAAGTTTTAAAGAAATATGAGGGATCAAATATGTATGTAATAGATTATGAAGATGTTCAATTAATACCTAATTTTTGTAAAGTTAAATCAAGAAGCGAGTGTGACACTAGTGTTGAACTAGGTAATTTTAAATTTAAACTACCCGTTGTTCCTGCTAATATGGCTTCTGTTATGAATGAAGATTTAGCAGAAATGTTAGCTAAAGAAAATTATTTTTATATAATGCACCGTTTTAACGTTGACACATTAAAGTTTGTAGAAAAAATGAAAAAAAGCAAACTTGTTACTTCAATAAGTGTTGGAGTTAAAGAAGTTGATTATAAATTAATTGATGACTTAGTTAAAAATGACTTAATACCAGACTTTATTACAATTGATATAGCTCATGGGCACTCAATACAAGTAAAAAATATGATAATTTATATTAAGGAACAAACTAAGGGTAAAACATTTATAATCGCAGGTAATGTAGCTACACCACAAGCAGTTAGAGATTTAGAATATTGAGGTGCTGATGCAACTAAGGTTGGTGTGGGACCTGGAAAAGTTTGTATAACAAAGTTAAAAACTGGTTTTGGTACTGGTGGATGACAATTAGGTGCTATTAAATGATGTAGCAAAGCTGCCCAAAAACCAATTATAGCTGATGGTGGTATAAGAGTTAATGGTGATATAGCTAAATCAATTCGTTTTGGAGCTAAAATGTGTATGATTGGTAGTTTATTTGCAGCACATGAAGAATCACCTGGTAAAACTGTTGAAGTTGATGGGGTTTTATACAAAGAATATTATGGAAGCGCAAGCGAATATAATAAGGGTGAGAAAAGATATGTTGAAGGTAAAAAAGAACTTATAAAAATAAGAGGTAAAATAATGAGCACATACAAAGAAATGTGCGAGGATTTACAATCATCAATTTCATATGCTGGTGGAACAAAAGTTGATGACATTAAAAATGTTGATTATGTAATATTAAAAACAGGTAACTTTAATTAATTACCTTTTTTTTATTTAAAGAAGTTGTTCCCTTTTATAAAACCTGCAAAAAACTTCATTTTTAAGTATTCTTGGCCCATACTTGGATTTTCAAATCTAAATTTATTTAATGCAGAGTAAAAAGTTTTTTCTTCTTCATTAAATTTATTAAAATAATCGCTGCTTATTAGTAAATTATCACATAATATTAAAGAACAATTAGTAACAAAAAATTCTATATTTTTTTCTTTATTTTCGATTATCTCCCAATATTGATTAAAATATGAGGTAATTTTTTCATCTTTTTTATCATAAATAAATGTTACGTATGTACTTTTATCATTTTTAAATATTCCTAATAATGCTGATTTTTCTTCAACAAAAACATTATTAATTGAGTTGACCATTTTAAAATCATCAGGAGTAACTTGAGGATATACTAAATCTTGTATTAAAAAATTATTAGTTTTTGGAAGAATAAATCTTTTTATAACAAAATTATTTTCTTCTTTTTTCATTCATTTCTTGTATTTGGAATAAAAATTTATTAATGAAGATACTTTATTTGAAACTTTTCTTAAATTATATATGTAAAGAGGTTTAATAGCGCCATCTAGTGAATTATAAATTGAGCAAAACTCTTCTTTAAGAGCATTTAAATGAACTCTAGATATAAATAATTTAAACAATAAACTAGAAAAATTAACTAAAGTCAGTTCATCTTCAGATGAATCTTCTTTAACTACAATTGATTTTAAAATCTTATAATGTTCAGAACAAAAGCCATAATAATTAAATGTTTCTGGATTTGCAACTCTAAAAAAGTTTTCTCCAAATGTAAATTTATTATCAAATGAATTCTTTCTATATGTTGTAAAAAATTTATCTGCTGTAAAATCAAACTTGTATAGGTTATTTTCAATTGCATTTTTTTCACAATCATTATAATGACAAACTTATTCTTTACCTAAAGCTCTATAATGTTTCAAAAACAAATCATTAGAATAATTTAAAAAGTTATTGTAATCTTCCTTGTTTATAATAGCTTTTAAAAAAGTATTATATTGGCTATTTTTAGTTTTTTTTAAACTTTTAAAGCAGCAATCTTTGAAATCAATATTACTTAAACAAAAACATTGTTCATTATTATCAAGGTTAAAAAAATTAACTCCATTAGATACCAAAAAATTAATATTATCATTATCTAAAAAATAATTTTCAAATAAAGCATCTACAAACTGTTTTGCCTCTACATTGGATATTTTATTATCAAGAGCCTCTTTATATAGTTTCTGCTTATCAATTAACATTTTTAAATTTTTATCATCATTTAATAGCATATTTTCTCCATTTATCTAATATAGTTTAATATAAATATTTTATATTATTTTTATTTGACTATAAAAAAAGAAAAACAAAATTAACTTCTTTTTTGCTTTTCTTGTTGTTTTATTCTAGAAACAAGCTCTTTGATTCTTTTTTGCTTTTGTAATTTATCTTTTTTAAGTTGAAGTTCTTTATCTTTTTTCTTTTTAGATAATTGAAGTTTTTGTAATTTTAATGATTTGCTATCTTTTTTATCTGAATCTAATTCCACTTCTTCTTCATCATCGAAAATTGTTATAATTTTTTTATCTTTAACTATTTCTTGAGCAATTAGATTTTTATCTTGTTTATGTTCATTTAATTCTACAATGTTTGAAAAATCAAAAAGATCTGGATTAACATCAACTTCAAAGTTAAAAAAATCTAATAGTTCTTTTGAATAATAAGATTTGTCACAATAATTTTTGAAAACATTTCTTTTCATTTCATAAATATCATTAGCAGATTTAACATAATAAATTCATTGTATATCAACTAAATATGTTTCAAAAAGTAATGACAGAAAATCTTCTTTTAGCTCATCATTTTCTCTCAATATACTAAATGAATCAAGATAATTATTAAATTCTGGAATTGTTAAATAGAATCCTTCTTGATCACCAAAATTAATAATATCTCCATCATTTATTTCATAAATAATTTTACCTAATTTTTTTATGAACTCTGTGTCAAATCTAAATATAGATTTTATTAAATCCAAATATTCACGATAAATCAATAAATAATCATCATCAACTTTTCTTTTTAAGTATTCGAAGTATTTATCTCTTATAAGTCCAACTGCTTTTATACCTGTGTTAGTAATAATCTCTTTTTTCGAGATATTTGGTCTAAAGAATTTATCATAATGTAAACCAATACCAAATGGTTTATCTGATAAATGATGTTCATCTGCTGGAACAATTGTAATAATTGGAAAAATAAATGGATAGATGCATTTAATTGAGTAATAATATACACTTGATAATAATGGTATTCTATGACCTAAATTTTTTAGTATATAATTCAACTTCATTAATTCTTCTTTATTTAACTCAAATAGTGCATCAATTTGCAAGTCCATATCTTCATCTTTTAACTTTTTTGCAAACTTAGGATAAAACTTTTCAAAGCTAATTGTATTTTCAATTCATGAACCATTGATTAAATCATTAACATTTCTAAGAATGTAAGGATTTAAAAAATCACCACCTATTAAATAACCTTCATTATTAAACTCGAATTTTTGTACTCCAGGAGTAACAAAGTTTTTAACAATTAATTTCTTTATATGCATAGAATTTCTCCTTAAAGATATTTAAATTATTATACCAAAAAAAACTCCAATTATGAAGCATATTTAGCATATACACTTATTAAGTTTTTTTATTTCTTAAAACTTTTCTTTTTTTTAATAAAGTAAGTACTAATAGAATTAGAATCAAAATTTTATTTAATTCAGCTACAAGATATCAATAATCACTAGTGCCTTCAATAAAAATATCATGAAGATCTTTATCGATAATAGCATACTCTTCAAGTTCATCTAGTACAAATTCAATTTTATTCTCTCAATCATATAAATTTTTTGTTGATTTAAGTGATTTAATATTTTCAAATGATTTATCAGTGAATACTTTATTATAATTTTGTCCATATTGAATCACTTGAAATAAATGCTTATGAATTTCATTTCATATTGTAACAATACATTCTTCAATATCTAATACATCATTGTTATTAAGTGTGTTATTGTAACTTAATTTTGCAATTAAGTCACAAACCCTAATTAACTCAGCTGCTTGTTCAACGAATTTTAATACAAGGTGCCTATCAACTACTCTATTTTTATTTTCAACTATTAGTACATTATTTATATCTTGGTAAAAAAACATAAACTTGTCTTTTAACTCAATAAAATCATCAATAAAAGTTAAATTTTTAATAGATTCATAAACATCATTAAAAGACTTTCTATAAACAGTTGATATTTTTAAATCTTTATCAATTATATTTATTAAAGTATCTAAGGATACTAATATTTCATCAAAAAAAATACTAAACTTTAAGTATTGATCTTTTGTAAAATTATATTTTCCTAGCATAATTAATCCTTTTTAATATATATTAATAATATATAACATTTCAGTAGAAAGAAATTAAAATGATTCAATATTTAAAACCTTTTAAAATTAACAAAAATGATATAGAAAACATAAAAAATGTTAGACCTTTTTGGGATAAAGAAATTAATAAAAAAGTTAAAAACTTAAAAAAGTGATTATTAAGATTTCAAAAAACAGATGCTAATTTTAAATTAAACATGCCTCATGATTATAATGACTATATAAATTTTTTTTCAGAAATTTTATCTTATAACAATTTCATTAACCAAAAAACTAAACAAATAAAAACTTCAATTAAAATATACTCAAAGTTTTATAAAATGTATTTAGATTATTCATTCTTACTTGGTTGAACAAAATTTATTGAAACATTAAGTATTTATTATAATAATTTGAAAAATGAAGATGTATCAAACTTAGCAATTCATTATTTGAAACTTACTAATGAAACTTTATATAAATTCTTAGATATTTATAAAAAAGAAATTAATAAAATAATACCTGAAGACGAATATATAAATTTATTATTGGATGATATTGTTATAAACGATAAAGAAATATTAGTTGTAAATGAAGCATTAGATAAAATAGTTAAGTATGTAAAATTATTATATAGAAAGAAAAAGGTTGATGAAAAAACATTGTTAAAAGTTTCGTCATCAACCTTAGAGTTGGTATATTTTAATTATTCATATTCACTTTATTCTTATAAGCTATTAAAAAATTTAAGTTATTAAAATTATTTAGTTTTTATATGTAATTCATCTAATTGAGTTAGTTTTACATTATCAGGAGCATTTGTCATTGGGTCTATTCCTGATGAATTTTTAGGAAATGCTATTACTTCCCTAATTGAAGAAGTGTTACTTAGTAACATACATAATCTATCTAATCCAAGAGCACATCCAGAATGATACGGTGCGCCATATTTGTAAGCATCAACAAATCAACCAAAGTTTGTTTTAATTTTTTCTTCATCAAATCCTATCGCTTTAAACATTCTATTTTGAATTTCTCTATTTGTTATTCTTTGACTTCCACCACCAAGTTCAAAACCATTTAGAACAATATCATAAGCTTTTGCTTTTGCATTTTTAAAATCAGTGTCAAAGTTATCGATTGATTCATCTGAAGGCATAGTAAATGGATGATGAGCAGCTACATATCTCTCTTCTTCATCTGAATATTCAAATAAAGGAAAGTTTACAACTCAAAGAAATTTATAATCATCTTTTTTTATAAGTGATAATAAGTTTCCTAAAGCGTTTCTAATTGCACCAAGTGCCTTACTTGCAATATAATAATCATCAATAATAAACAATAATGTTGATGACTCATTAATTTTGAATTCATTAATTAAACTTGCTTTTTCTTCTTCGCTTAATTTAGAACCTATTGAACCAGTTCACTCATTGTTATCATATTTTGCAAAAGCAAGAATATTAACTGAGTTTTGTTTTGCAATTTCAGTTAGATGTTCTAAATCTTTTTTAGTTAATATTTTATTTACACAAATAGATCTAATAGACTTGTTTGATTTATCTTTAAATAATGGTATAGATGTAGTTTCAAAAACTTTATCTAACGTTTTAATTTCGAGTTCAAAACGTAAGTCAGGTTTATCAATTCCATACTTATCAATTGCTTCAGAATAATCCATTTTAATAAAGTTTTCTTTAAATTCAATACCTTTAATATTTAACATAATGTTTTTTAATAAGTTTTCAATAGTTTCCATCACATCATTTGAATCAGCAAAAGACATTTCCATATCTAATTGTGTAAACTCTAATTGTCTATCAATTCTTAAATCTTCATCTCTAAAACATTTGACAATTTGAAAATATCTATCAAAACCAGATATCATAAATAATTGTTTATACAACTGTGGTGATTGTGGCAAAGCATAAAATTTACCTTTGTTTAGCCTTGAAGGAACTAAAAAGTCACGTGCTCCTTCTGGTGTTGATTTACCAAATATTGGAGTTTCGATTTCAAAAAATTTATTTTCAGAGAAGTATTTTCTTATTAATTGATAAAGATTATGTCTTAAAATAAAGTTTTCTTGCATTTCGGGTCTTCTTAAGTCTAAATAACGATATCTTAACCTTGTATCTTCTTGAGCCTCAATATCATTTTTTATTTCAAAAGGAGTCAATTCAGATTCGTTTATCACTATAAGATTTGTTACCTTTATTTCAATTTCTCCAGTACTAATGTCAAAGTTTTTGGATTTTCTTTCAATAACTTGACCAGTTATTTCAATAACAAATTCTGGTTTTATATTAGTTGATTTTATCACGTTACTTTCATCAAATACTAATTGAGTTATTCCATAAATATCTCTTAAATCAATAAATGTCATAGCCCCTAGTTTTCTAACTTTCGCTACCCAACCTTGCAAAGTAACTTTTTCATTTAAATTTTTTATACTAAGTTCTCCACATGTATGTGTTCTTTTCATGATTACTCCTTTTTTAAATATTCTACGATTTTTTCAATTTTAATTTTTTCTTCTTTTTTAGACTTTTGATTTTTAACTATAACAGTTTGTTCAGCTATCTCATTATCACCAACTATAATGATATTTTTAGGATTATATTTTTCAGAAGATTTAAAACCTGATTTCAAACTTTTATTCATATATTCAAAATCAACTTTTAAATTGTTATTCCTTAGCATTAATAAAAGAATGTTTGAAAAAGCCTTGGCTTTATCAGTTAAAGCAATTATAAATGCATCTAATTCATATTCTTCATATAATGTTATATTTTGTTTATCTAAAGATAAAAGTAATCTTTCAATACCTATTCCAAAACCAGAAGCTGGTAACGATATATTAGACATCTTTTCAAACAAAGTGTTATATCTACCACCACCAATAATAGCAACTCCATTTTCATCATCTATTTCAAAAACTATTCCTGTATAATAATCTAAACCTCTTACAAGTTTTTTATCTTCAATATAATCAATACCAATATTTTTTAAATTTCTTTTAAATGAATTATAGAAGTTTTTATCAAAGTCACTAATGTAGTCTTTCATATCAATAATATCTTCGAATTGATTACGATCTATTTTACAATCAATCACTCTTAAAGGGTTTTTATTAATTCTTATGTTGCAATCTTCACAAAGTTTCTTTTTAGATAAATATTTTTTTAAATCTTCTATGTATTTTAATCTTTCTTCGCCTGTAACAATGTAATTTATATGTAATGAATAACCATTTAATCCAATTGAATTTAAAATCATATAACAAAATGAGATTAATTCTGAATCTAATTCTGGACTATTTGGTCCAAAAACTTCAACACCAAATTGATTAAACTGTCTCATACGACCTTTTTGGGGTCTTTCATATCTGTACATACTTGAGAAATAAAATAATTTTAAAGGCAAGTTTTCAGCAATGTATAACTTATTTTCAATCACAGCTCTAACTGTTGGTACAGTACCTTCAGGTTTTAAAGTTAATTCTCTATTTTTTTTATCTAAAAAATTATACATTTCTTTTGTTACAATATCTGTTGTTTCTCCTACATTATTTTTAAATAACTCTGAGTGTTCAAATGTTGGTGTTATAATTTCAGAATAATTGAAATTATCAGCAATGTTTCTTATTATCATTTCTAATGCAAAATATTGTTTTGCTTTTTCATTATAAATATCTTCAGTGCCCCTTGGTTTTTGAGTCATTTTATTTCACCTTTAATTTTTCTATTTTGTAAGATATGGTATTAGTTTTTTAATTTCTTCAACTGGTTTATCTCATCATTTTAATTCTAATAATTCCTTTATTTTACTATTTTCAAACCTGAATCTAATTAACTTTGCAGGATTTCCAGCAACAATTGAATACGGTTCAACATCTTTTGTAACTACTGATTTAGCACCAATTATAGAACCACTTCCAATTTTTAAACCAGGTAATATTGTTACACCATTTCCAATTCAAACATCATTTTCAATAATTGTGTTTTTGAAAACTTTATTTCTTTTTATATTATCAACTTTGAAGTCAGCAAACATTTCAAATGGGAATGTTGATAATGATTCAATTCTATGATTTGCTCCATTCATAAATATTTTTACATCATCAGCAATAGCACAAAACTTTCCTATATGTAAATAATCATCATAAACTTCTGGAAAATGATAAAGTACATTTTTATTTTGTCATTCTATAGCGTTATTTATTCCATTAAATGTATATAAATAAGTATAATCACCAACAATTATATTTTTATTAGTTATATATTTATTTAAAATAAATACTTTATTTGATTTAGCCATTTTTTATCCTATAAACATAATGATTATATAAGATTATAAATAAATTTGAAACTTAATTAAATAAAAACATATAAAAAACGTTAATTAATTAACGTTTATTTTTATAAAGATGTAAATTTTATTTCAATTCCATCAGTATCCTTTATGTAATGTGAAGAATTATTGTACTCACCATTTTGTTCAGATGGTTTTTCTGGGAGTTTTTCATCTTCATTATATTTTTTTGTAAACAGTCTTAATACATATGAGTTATTTCCTTTAGGTTCTACTTTAAAATTATCGATATCAAAATCATTTAATAATAGAGATCAATAATTATAAGCTATAGAATTTGTAGAAATTAAATACATTATTACAGTATAAACATTACTATCGCTTAAATTGCCTAAATCAGTTATAACTTTTTTAGTTTCATCACCATTTTGAATTACTTTTTCAATAGTTGCAGGAAACTTAATATTTGTATATCCATTATTTTCATCAAAAGGATTAATTTTATAAGTCAAATTTAGCTTGCCATAAAAGTTTTTTGGTTTACTCTCAGGTTTTTTATCATTTATTTGAATAGTTACACCATCTAAACTATCGTTATAAGTATAGTTAGAAACTTTTGTTAATTCATCACCAACTTTTTGAATATACTTAATCATGCTTATATTATAAAATAATAAACTCATTAAAATAGATCTTGGTCTGTGATCATAAACTTCCCCAATATCAGTAACTTGGAAATTATCTTGTAAGTATAAAGAATTAGTTATTTTTATAATTGCAGTTATTGTATCATTTTGATTATCTTTATTAGTTAAAATAAACTTATAATTACCATTACGATAAAGATCATCATTTAGATTTATTTCAATATCATTTTTATAAATATCATATTGTATTCTATCAAGATCATAATTTGCTTTAAGTAGTTTGTTATTTATAACATCTAATAAATCATATGTATACGCATACTTACTAACTTCAATATCATCAATTTCAATATCATTAAAACCAGTTTTACTTATTGGAAGTATTGGTTCAGGTCTTTCTATATTATCTTCATACGAATTGTTAGAACAAGCAACAGAGGTACCTGTTGAAACCATTAATATAGCTAATGTAAATAGTTTAAGAACTTTTTTCATACTAACCTCCCAATACAATATGTAACATGTTTAACCTTTTTAGTGAGAATCAACTTAGATTAACACTAAATATATATAATAATCAAGATCCTAAAATACCTGGAATTAAATATCATCATTGAAATATTATTGGTAATACGATTGTAGAATATAATAAAGGTAGTGCCGCAAATACAGCAATGTAACAAATGCTAAATCCTAACAATGCGCTAATAATTACAACAGGAACATAGATAAAAATAAATAATCTTGCAATGTAAAGATCTTTATACCCTAATATTTTCATTGAAGATATAATTTTTCGATTATCATTTATAACTAAATTAATTGTTAATAATATAATTACACCACTTAATATTGTTCATACAACAATAATTAATAAAAGGATTAAGAAAATTGTATCATTAATTCTAGATATAACTTTTTTTGCTTCTGTTATAGAATCAAGTGTACTAATAGAAGATGTTGAAAATGAGTTGTAATCTCTTTGAGTTGTAGATCCCCCATTTAAACCAAACATAGAATAATCTCCATATAATTGAGTTGTTGAAACCCCCTTAGTAATATCTATAATATCTGCATTAAGTGAAGATTTATAATTAAAAATTGGGTATTGATTATTGAATAAATCCATATATTTTGAATTTTCTGAATTATTTGTAAATTCTACAAATAATTCATAGGCATTTTCTTTAGTTTTATTATTTTTAATGAAATCAATCAAACTAGTTAAATTTTTATTATTTTTAGGATTTTCCCATTCTTTCATAAAAACATTAAATAAATATTTTTCTGCTAAATCATATTTAGTGATTTTTTTAGCAGTTGAATTATTTATTCAAGCTTTATTAGAACCATACTTGTCAACTATACCTTTTACAGTGTATTCAAAATTAACTTGTTCAATATTTTTTGTGACTAAACCTTCAGCTAATTTTTGAGACATCAAATTAGCACTGACACTACTTTCTGAATTTAAATCAATATTTGATTTATAAACATAACCATCAATATTTTGTGGATTATTTTCATTAATTTGCTGATTTTTTCAATCTGATACTTTGTTATCAAATAAAGAATTATTATAAATTTCTTGTGTATTTGTGAAACCTTCACTATCTTTTGCGTTTAAGTCATCATAATTTCAGCTATCCATCTTAACTTCTTGACTTTTGTAACTTAATGAATTGATAAGATGGTTTACATTAATTTTATCTCCAATACTTAATTTTAACCTCTTAGCTAATGATTGATTTATTAAAATTCCATCTTCGCTATCAGAAATATTATTAATTAAGTTTTCTTTTGATGAGTTTATTAAATTTAGAGTTTTATTATTTTTCTCAACACCATAAATTTTTAAATCCTCAGATTTATAAGTGGCATTTAAATAAACTCCTAAATCATCTGTTTCATTATTATAAGGAGTTGTTCCAAAAGAAATATTATAATAACCTGAATCATTATTATAATTTTGCAAAATAATTTCTTTTATTGTAGTTGGAGAATTATTATAAATACCTTGTAAGAAAGCTTGTTGAAAATTATTATAAAACAAAGCTTGGAATCAATTATAAATACTTACAATGATGTATATTCTTTGTGACTCTCAATCTGGTTGATTTACAAAATTATATAAACTAAAAGTTAATGCATCATCATCTTCGATTTTTCCATTATCATCTAAATGAATCAATGGTGCTTGTAATGATAAAGCTTTTAAATCAGAATTTGTTATAACATTTTTATTTAAATTATCATCTGTATTAATTACATGATCATCATACTCTAAAAAATAATTTTTTCTTTTTTCATTGGCAAATACATCTGATAAACCAATAGAGTTTTTGTATTTAGAGTAAAATAGTCTAATTGCTTCTAAATCATCAATTGATTCAGCTGAAGATGAATTACTTAAAATTACTTTAAGTAAAGATTCTTTTTTTCAATATTTATCTAATTTAAAGTTTTTTAAATCTTTTCATAAATTCAAAATTGTAATTTTTGTAAAATTGTCTTTTTGTTCTTGAGAAACGTTTGATCCAATACCATCAATATTTAAATTAAAGTTTTTCAAGTAATCAATATCTATATTTTTATAAGTTAAATCATTTAAACTAGATAAGTCATCTGAAGGTTTAAATACTTTATTAGAAATATTATTATTTATATACATATTAGCTATTTCATCTGAAGTTAAAGAATCAAAATTATCAATTGTAGAATCTGGATTATAAGTTTTTGAAAAACTTTTAGGACTATTGTATATAGGAGACTCGTATTCTACAAGATTATTATATTTAGAATTATTATAAGTTTTATCTAAATTTGATTGTAAAATTCCAGGTATGATGGTACCCAAAGTTATTAAAAATGATGAAGTGCTTATTACTAAAAATACTGAGAGCAGTCTTACTAATGATGATGAAAGTATAGCACCCCTAAAACGTGAGTCAAATTTTTTTCTATTTGTTAATATTTTTTTTGCAAATAAATTAAACTTACTTGTTGCTTTCTTGTTTTCGTAATGAATCATTTCTAATGGTTTATAAGAGTTTAATACATAAAAATAAGTTACTAAAGTAATAATTTCTAAAAAAATAAATATCCCAAAAATATTAACTAATATTGATTCTCAAGAAAAGTTAAAACTTTGCATTTCAATTTGAAAGAAGTTATTGAAAACATTAACAACTAGTTCTTGAATTGATGTTCCTATAAAATATCCAAGTATTCCACCAATTAAAGATATAAAAATTGGATATAAACTAGTAGCTCAGACTAAAGATGTTTTTTTATAACCTAATGATATTAAAACACCTATTTGCGAAAATGCTTTTTTTAAATCATTTTTAATCATTATTATTAACATTATTATTGCAATAAGTAATGTAATACCAGTTACAATATATCCTAATAATTTAAAAAAACTCAATGCTTTATTAACATAATCAGTTCTTGAATAATACTTATAACTTGAATCATCTAACGAATAAACTACCTTAGTAATATTTTGCAATTTATTTGAATAACTAGCATATAAATTGATATCACTTGCTTTTGAAAGATTTGTTAAGTAATCATTTATTAAATCTGTATTTTTATTTTTATTTGAAATAAATTTACCTGAATAACTAACTTCAATGTCGCTACTTGAATTAGCCTTTAATGTTTCTTTAGATTTTAGTTCATTATTGGTTACTCATACTCTGCGATTTTCATGATCTGAAAAATTAAACTCATTTGAACTATAAATAGAATCATAAAAAGCATATTTATAGCCAAAGTTTTCTGGATTTAAATAAAACAACCCTTCATTATTAGTATCTGGTAAAGGTTTTTCTTCATTAATAATTGGAGAAGAAAAATCTGCTGAACTACCAAAACCAACCACTTGGAATCAATTTTGTTGTGAATAATTACTATCTGATTTTCATAAATTAATATCTTTAGTCTTAAACTTTGAAAGATTAACTTTTTTCTTTTCACTGTTTTCTACTAGCACTGAAGAACCAAATTCATCTTCTTGCAATCTTACAATATCATTAATTTTAATATTATTTTTATTTGCAAAGTTTTCACTTATGTATACTCAATTTTTAGTATAGTCATTGATAGAATTATTATAATCTTTTCATTTATTTAAAGACATTCCCTTTGAAACAACAAACTTATCAACTTTTTGATAAGGGTTCAAAGTAATGGCCTTAATTGTTTTCGAATCAGACAATTTAAAATTTCTAGATTCAACTCTATCAAATATAAAACTATCATCTGAATTCTCTAATTTATCTTGTAAATATGAAATTATTAAATTATCTCTTTGACCTGTGTCACTTATATTTTTAAAGCTATCTTTTTCAAAGTCATTTTCATAAGTTGTGCCATCTAAATTTATTGTAAAATCGTGCAAATTACTTTTACTTTCAGAAATAAAATCATTATAAGAGTTGTTTATTCTACTAGTTGATGAAAAGCTTGCAGTAAACATAAATGAAGATAATAAAACAAGAATCAATATTGCAATTAATTGAATCTTGTTTTTTATTAAGTTTTTGAAAGAGTTTTTAAAGAAAGGTTTTTGAATTTTCATTATTTAGTCCTAATTTTCTACTTCAAAAATATCATGACCTTGACAAAAGTTACCTTGCATTGCAAGAAACATGTTATAAAATCCCATTCCTTGAGAATATTTTTCAGCTAACTTTTTACCTTCTTCATATTTAGACAAATCTCCACCATTGGTGAACCCTTCTAAACTTTTATCAGTTACAATATAAGAATTAAATGAACCACCATCGTGTCCATAAAAAATATTTGATCCAGGTAAAACGTCAATTTTAGTAACTAATTGTTTTTCATTATTTGATTTTTGTACATTATACTTAATTCTTGTGAAACTTATAAAATGCTCTTCAGAAATTGTTTTTTTAAAACTTTCGCTTAGATTGCTATATACTAATTTTTTAAGTTCTAATGATTTTTCATATGTTTGTGTTTCATATAATTCTTTTGATACTTTTATTTTTGATTCCGGTAGTGCTTCAAATAATGTCATTCGAATTTCTTCAACAATGTTATAACTTAGTTTTAGAGTTTGTGATGGTTTAAAAATTTTCATATCAGGAATATTATTAAATACAATTCCTTTATTAGATGGTGTCGCACCTTCAATCATTAATTGAGCATTGGTTGTAATTCCTTTTGCAAAAAATAACAAGTTACCTCTTAAATATTCAAAATCTTTATTAGCAGCACCTAAATTTTCTACAGCCATTGATATTATACTTGTTTTATCTTTTTCATCTTTTAAAACATTTTCTAATTGACTATAAGCACCTTTATATAAAAATATATTTCCTAAATCTTTATTTACAAAAAAATCATTTACATTAATACCCTTATTTAAAGTTACTGTAACTGAACCAGTTAAATTCTCACTTTCTTTTTTAGCTTTTATTTCATAAGCTGCACCAATTCCATTTTCTCCTGCATTTTTTTGTTCTATATCAACTTGATTTATATCTATACTAGCTTGATTTACATTATTTAAACTATCTATAATAGATTTATTTGTTATTTTAAAACCTTCAGAACCAACTGCAATGCTTGCATCAATTGTGCCATCATCAAGTTTATTACCTGCTATAAATTGTTTTACTTTTACAACCTTATTTAAACTTAGTTTTTCCTTATCAATTGTTACAGTTACTGTTAATTCTTCTTTTAAAACTGATAAAATTTTAACTTTAATTTCACTAGTTGTAGATTTTAATAAATCAAATTGTATTCTTTTATTTGAATGATCAATTGTAACTTCTAAATAATCTTTTTCAGTATATTCAATAGTATCAGGTAAGTTATCTTTTGATAAATCATCATAATTTGTAATATTTGCAAAAATTCTTTCTCCTGCTGAACCACTAATTGAATTTACATCAAGATTAAATTTTGCTTTATTTTCTTTATTCTCTGTACCACAACTTATAACAATTGGAGTGATTAAAGTTGAAGATATTGTTAGAGACGATAAAATAGTTAAAAGTTTTTTCATATTATATTCTCCTTCTTTTTTTTTATTATTTAAAAAATTAATTAATTAAAAGAAGGTGGCGCTGATGCCTTTTTCATTTGAGTCAATAAAGTTGAGAAATGTGTAGTTATCTTTATTTCAATTTCTATCTTAAAAGATGTATTTATATAAAATACTTTTTTATTAAAAAATTTATTATAATTATTTAAACTTATATTATTTATAAAAAATATATTTGAATCAATAAAATCTTCAATATTGTTTTCTATAAATGAAACATTTAAAAAAATAATATGATTTTCTTTAATTAATCGTTTTGATAATATTAACAATGAAAATAATATAATGTTAAGAATAAATATTAAACTAATTAAAACCATTAAAATAATTAATATATTTAAATTTTGATTATTAAAATTTTTATTAAATATAGATGAACATTTTAAAAACAGAATTGGAATTGTTATAAATAATATTCCTTTTGAAAAATTAAGATTTTTAAAGATGTCAATGATGTCGTTAAAATCTTTATAATTAATTGACATTTTTTTGCTGTTAATTTTATCAATAATTTTAGCTAACTTAACTATTAAAAATAATGTAAAAATTATTATAAAGAAAAGTAAAGAGATTATATTAAAATTGAATAAGAAGCTTGAAATACTCAAAACTAAATATGTATTTGAATAAAAAATCATCATTGAGATAATAAAAAAAACAAATATTGAAATAAAAAATATAAATAGTTTGTTGCCCTTAAGTTTCTTCATATTATCACCTATTAAACTAATTATAACAAGTTAAGTAATAATGTAAATAAATATAATTTAGAAAAAATTCTATATCTATAACTAAAAAACCAACATTTAAATGTTGGTTTTTTTAATTATTTATTAGTTTTTCTTTGTACTTTTTTTTGTCTTTTTTCTTCTAAGTTTTTTAGATATTCAATATTTTTTAATTTTAAATTAGATTCATATTCTTCATAACTTGATAGTTTTGACTGTAATTTTAGTATTTTTTCTTCATTATTAGTTTTTTCTTTAGGATTATTTTTTAATTTTAATAATTTAGCATTTATTGAATCTTTTACACCATTAGTTGAATCTAATACTAGAACTCCTCTTTTGATGTCTAACATTCTTCAGAATCCTAAAACTGATGCACTTATAAAACAAGCTATAATTAATGCAGTTAGAGTGATTCCTATACCAGTACCTATTGAAGCCCCTGTTAATGAAGTAGAACTATCTACTAGTTTTGAAGATAAAAGTGCAAATACAAATACACCACCATGACTTGCTAACAGAGTAACTTTACCAAGACCAATTATAATACCAACAATTGTACCACCAATCATTGCACTGACTGCAACTCTTTTTGGGTCTTTAACCATAAATGGTATTGCACCTTCTGATACAAAACAAGCTCCCATTAATCAGTTAGCCTTAGCTGCATCTCTATCTTTTATAGTTCAAACTTTTGGGAAAATTACTGTACATAATGCAATCATAATTGGTGGCACCATACCAGCTATCATTGCTGATGCCATAATTATTGTTTGTTGATCATATCCTGTAGCATTAGGATCAGTAATTAAACCTTGTACTATTGATAAATTACCTAAAGCATAAGCTATTTTATTAATTGGACCCCCCATGTCAACACACATCATAAATCCAGCTAGTACAGAAGCTAATACTAATAAATTATTAGCTGCTAGTCATTGTATTCCATCTTGAATACTTCTCATTAAGTATCCCAAGGGGATATTAATTGCAAACATACACAAACTTATTGATAATAATGAAATTACTGGGATAAATACTATATCTCTTACACCTGTTAGAGATTTTGGAAATTTATTCATTGCTTTAGATCAACCAAAAACAAGTAAAGCTGCTAAATAACCCCCAAATATTGCACCAATAAATCCAGACTCCATTCCTCTAATATTTTCTGGTAGTAATCTTGCAAATAAACCGCTTCAAGATACTTTAGGGTCTCCATAAGCAAAATTCATTACATTTGTTGAAAATAAACCTGCAATCATACCTGGCATTAAACCTTGTGAGCCAACAATTGAATATGCTATATAAGCTCCAAATATCGGTACCATCATTGTCATAGATGTTTTACCAATTGCTGCAAATCATCCAGCTACAGGACTAGTAACACCAAAATTACCTTTTGCATCACCATTACCTGCTGCAAAATCAATTAAGAAAGCTATCCCTAAAATGATACCTCCAGCAACAACGAATGGAAGCATTCTTGATAATCCACCTAATAAATTTCCTTTTATATCAAGAAATTTTCTTAGAGTCAATTCACCAGAACCTTCACCCTCATCTGAAGCAGCTTTTATAGTTTTTAAATTCTCACCTTTTTCAAACTTTTCAATTAATTGTGGTCCTTTAAAAATTGCTTCTTTTGTTGAAGTATCTATTACTTGTTTACCATTAAATCTAGAAAGTCCTTCTAAAGCTTTGTCATGTGCAAAGATAATAACTTTTGCATTTTCAATATCGTCTGCAGTTAAGCGGTTTTCTATACCTCTTCTACCCTGAGTTTCAATTTTTGCTGTATAACCTTTTTGTTTTGCATATTCTTCAAGTTTTTCAGCTGCCATATAGGTATGAGCAATACCCGTTGGACATGCAGTAATACCTATTAAATCATAACCTTTAGTTGAATTTTCTTTTTTTTCTACTTTTGTATCTTTTGTTAATACATTTTTAATTTCATTAACATTTTTTGAATTTCTTAAAGTACTTTGCACATCTGCTTTCATTAAATAACCTGATAAATCTGCTAAAGCACTAAGGTGCTCATTACCATCTTTTCCATTAGTCATTATCATAAAAACTAAATCAACTGGTTGGTCATCTAAAGATTGTCAATCAATTTTATTTTTTAACTTAACAAATCCAATGGCTGAGTTTTTTACTGTTGGATTTAATACATGAGGTATTGCAATTCCATCACCAACACCTGTAGAACCTTCAGATTCTCTTTTGTAAACTGCCTTTTCAAAATCTTCTTTAGAATTTATAAAATTATTTTTTAATAATTCTTCTGATAAGAAACTTATAACTTCTTCTTTAGATTTTAAATCTTTATTAAAGAAGGATATTTCTTTTTTGAATAAATCTTTTAATTCCATAAATTTTCCTTTCTATTTTAGTTTAATTACTTCAATTTCATTAACTAAACCTTCTATTTCTTTTTTTTCTGCTAATCACTCAGTAAAAGCTGTTGCTCCTCCTGAGGCAGCGGCGTATTGTAATACTTTTTCAATATTAAAATCATGTGATAATCCAAATACAAATCCAGCCAACATACTATCACCAGCTCCAACAGAGTTAACAAGTTTACCCTTTGCTGTACCAACTTTATATATTTCCCCATTAGAAGAGAAAAATATGCTTCCTTTTGACCCCATACTTAACAAAACATTTTGTGCCCCTAATTCTTTTAACATATTTACAAGTTTAAATATTTCTTCATCACTAAAATTTTCTTTAAAATCGATTTTTAGAGTAGCACAAATTTCTTCAAGATTTGGTTTTATTAGGTAAGGTTTAGATTCTAATACATTTAAAAGTAAATCCTTAGTACAATCACATATAAGAATTGCTTTTTTATCATTAACAATTTTACCTATGATATTATAAATATCATCATTAATACCTTTTGCCGTACTTCCTGTTAAAACAACTATATCTTTTTCTTTTAATTTGGTTTTAAAGTAATTTAAAATACTAATTATATTATTATTATCTACATTAAACCCCAAACCATTTAATTCTGTTTCTTGCCTTATTTGTAAGTTCTTAATTTTATAATTGACTCTGGTATTCCCTTTGTTAAGGTAAAAATTATTTTTAAGTTTTATTTCATTGAATTTATTGAAAAATATGTCTTTATTTTCTTCTCCCAATATTCCAATAGCTTCAACATTTGCACCTAAGTTATTTAAAATTATAGCTGCATTAATACCTTTACCACCAACAACTTTATAATCATCATTATAATAATTAGTCATACCAAGTTCTATGTTTTTATTAACAAGAATGATGTGATCAACGGCAGGGTTTAATGTTAATGTATAAATCATCTATTACACCTCTTCATCTATAACTGCTAGTTGAGATTTATCACCACATTTGACAAAAGATCTAGAGTTTAATTTACTTTTATCAGCCAATGCAAATGCTAAATGTGAATTTTTAACAACTATTTTTTTTATTTCAGCTTCATCTTCATCAGTTGTATAGAAATTATAGTCAGAATCTATTGCATTAATGCCAATAAAAGCAACATCAAAATAATATTTTTTTAAAGAATTTATTGTTTCTACACCAACTATTGCATTTGTTTTTAACTTTAATCTACCAGGTAAGATATTAATATCTTCTATACCATTATTTGCTAAAACCTGTGCATGAAGAATTGAATTTGTATAAATCCTATTATTTAAGTCTTTTTTTATAATTTTGGCTAAAAAATATGTAGTGGAACCAGCATCTAAAAATACTGATTCATTAGGTTTTATACATAATAAAGCTTTTTCCGCAATTATTTTTTTTTGATCAATATTATCAGATATTTTTTCACTAAAATTAGCCTCTAATATAGATTTTTCTTTTAAAGTCTTGGCACCACCATGAACTTTAATCAAATAATTTTGGTTATGTAACTCATTCAAATCACGTCTTAAAGTGGTAAAAGGAATACTGAGTTCTTTTGATATTGATTCATTTGTTGCATATCCATTTTTATTAACATACTCAATTATTAATTCAAATCTTTTTTCTTTGAACATCTTTTACTCACCTCAAATATATAATACTACTAAAAACCAAAATAAACTAAATATTTTATTTTTTTTAGTTTATTTTGGTCTTTTTTGGTTAGTTTAATGAAAATAAAAAATAAAGTTAGTACTTATCTTCTTTTCCTTTTTACTTTTTTTTGGTCCAGTCCTCTTGACTTTCTCATAGCAAACTCTAAATCTTTGTAAAGATTTTCTTGTTCAATTGCTTCATCTCACAAAGGATTTATTACATCCTTACTTTCTGATTCTTCTTTTGATTTAGTCGCTATAGCTTGTGGGCTAGCACCTTTTTCAATTAATTCAGCTTGTTCAATGGTTAAGTATGGGTCCTGAGGTCTAATACCAGTTTGAACTAATGAAGCAAGTTGCATTCTTATTTGAGATGAAGATATTTTTTTATCTTTAAAATCTATTTGTCATTGTATTGGAGAAACTTTTTCGTATTTATATGGTTCTTTCATAATAGCATATAAAACATTAACAAATTTTTCAAAACCTTCTTCACCTTTTCAAAAACTAGTTAATTCTTTTAAATTAATTTCACCATTAATTAGATCATACTTTGAAAAATGCATTTCAAATACCTTAGTAGATCAATCCTCTTCCTCAATTAAATAAAAATTTGTGAATAAAGAGCAATTAAAAACATGTCTATCAAACTCATATATTGATAAATTAAATCTATCGACAGTAGTTGTGTCGATTGAAACATTAAAGTTTTGAATATTAACAACTTTACTTAATCACTGAAATACTGATTGCGTGTACTTAAGAATAAACTTTAATTTTTGACTTGAGAAAATTATAGTTTTTCATCTAGTAAAATTAAAATCATATTCTGACTCTTTACGATTTGAAGCGATATTAAAATCAAGATTAGCTTGTATGAATTCTTGTATAGATAAATAGATCATCTCTTTTTTCATAAGAAATCCTCCTATTAAATATTATTATATCATAAAAAAGATTGATAAAGATTAACCTATTGGTTAACAAATGTCTAATCTTATTTTTTATTAAATTTACTTATAAAGTTTTTAATTTTTTTTGAATCTATATTTCACTCTTCAGTGGTATCATCAAAATTAATTAATTCTTCTGATTTTGTTTCTAAATCTTCATTTAATATACTTTTTTTATCTTCAAAACTAGTTTCAGCAACTGTTGAGTTTATTGGTTGTTGCATAGGCATAGTATCAGGTTGTTGCATAGGCATAGTATCAGGTTTCTGCATTGGTTGAGGTTGTTGCATTGGTTGAGTTTGTTGCATTGGTTGAGGTTGTTGCATCAAATTCTCAAAGCCATTAAACTGTGGTTGTTGAATTGGTTGAGGTTGTTGCATTCCAACATTGTTTGAATATGCATAATTATTATAAGTTGGCATTGTACTATATTGCATTGGCAAAAGAGTTTGAGGTTGTTGCATTCCCATATAATAACCATATTGATTATAACCAGTATGATTCATATAAGGGTAATTATTATAGTTATACATTGAACCGCCATTATATGGCAAAGTAAAAGGTGACGGTGATATAGCACCATTCAAAAGATTATTATTCATTTGTTGACAAGCATAAAGAGCTTTTTGAAAATTATCATACATTCCACAAAATATTCTATTTTGATCAAGAATATAAAATAAATTATTTCTTACTCACATTACATAGTACATAAATCGACCTACCCAACTTTTTGTTTTTTTTGTTTATTCTTTATCTTCTGATTCTTTAGCAACGGGTTTACCACTATTTGTATCAAAAAATTTTGTTTCTTTTGATTCTACATTTTTAACACTTTCTAGACTATTATTTAATGTTGTTTTTTGTTCTATAAAATTTTTTTTCTTATCTTTTTCTTTTTTTGCTTTTTTTTCTAATTTCAATGCAAGTTTTTTACTTTTTTTGTCCAATACATTATTATTCTCGATTAAATCCTTATTAAACTGGTCACTATCTTCTAAAGCCTTATAAATTGAATCCATATTAACAGGAAGCTTAACTAAATTAAGTATTGGTGTAGTCTCTTTTATTAAGTATAAAAATATTCAGTTAATTTCCTTAGTGGAGTTAGTTGCAAAAACTATTGAATTTTCAAGTTCATCATATTTGAAAGCTTTAATGTTTTTTCCATTTAAAAACTTTTGGAATGATTCATAGTCAAATCTTTCATAAAAATACATTTTATATTTTGCATACATATTTAAATCAATTTTTGAACCTTTAAAAACTAACTTACCTTTATCAAGAACTACATAATAATCAATTAGATCATTAATTTCATCAATATTATGTGATGTTATAACCACTGTTCTTTCACGATTTTTATAATCAATTAATAAATTTCTCATTTTATTTCTTCAAGATGAGTCTAAATTAGCTCCTGGTTCGTCAAGAATTATTATATCTGTATCTTTAATTAAAGATAATATAAGACTTAATCTATTTTGCATTCCTCATGAGAAGTTTTTAATTTTTTTATGAGCATCTTTTTTTAAATCAAAAAAATCCAATCAGTAATCAACTTTATGATTAATAGACTTTTTTTCAACACCTAAAACAATACACATGTTCTTAAGGTATGTCACAACATTCATTTCATATAATGAAAAATCCATTTGGGTATAGAAACTTACATCTTTATTTGCTAAATGAGCTTTTCTTTTTTTCTTAGAATAACCACAAACTCTTACATCACCTTCAAAATTAGAAATGGCACCAATTATTGTCTTTATGACAACTGACTTTCCACTACCACTTGCACCTAATATTGCGGTTGTTTTACCTTTTTCTATTTCAAAATTTAAAGGACCTATTTTAGTATTTTTAAATTTTTTAACATAGTCCTTAAATATAACAACATTATTTTCCAAAACATTCACCTCATTATAAAAGAATATTATACTAATTATACCTTAAAAAAACAAAATAATCTACTCAATTCATTATTACAATTTATGATTGATTAGATTAAGTTTAACTTATATATTAATTTTATACTAAAAAGTTTTATTTTTTTATTTATCAATTAAATTTTCATATACATCATTATATCTATTACCTAAAATCTTAATTTCGTTTAATTTTTTATCTATTTCATTTAACTCAGATGTTGAGAAGATTATTTGTGTTGAACTTATATTTTCAACTAATCTATTCAATTTTTTTGTACCTGGAATTGGAACTATTCAATCTTTTTTATGCAATAATCATGCCAATGCAATAGAAGCGGTTGATGTATTTTTCTTGTTTGCAATTATTTCTAAATATTTAACTAATTCATAATTTTTCTCTAAATAATCAGGATTATTAAATCTAGGAACTGTATTTCTAAAATCACCTTTTAGAAATTTATTTCCTGGTTTAATATTACCTGTTAAAAAACCTTTACCTAATGGAGAAAATGGTACAAATCCAATATTTAATTCTTCAAGTGTTGGCAAGATTTCCTTTTCCACATTTCTTCAAAACATTGAATACTCACTTTGCACAGCAGTTAAAGGACAAATTTCGTTTGCTTTTCTAATAGTGTTTGCTGATGCTTCACTTAATCCTCAATGTTTAATTTTACCCTCCTTTATTAAAATTTTCATAGTATCTGCAACATCTTCAATAGGAGTATTTGGATCAACTCTATGTTGATATAACAAATCAATGTAAGTTGTTTTAAGTCTTTTTAATGAACTGTCCACCATTCTTATAATATTTTTTCTACTACTATCAACACCAATTACATTATTATTATCATCATAAGAAAATCCAAACTTAGTTGCAATTACAACTTCATCTCTTATGTCCTTAAAAGCTTCTCCTATTAATTCTTCATTAATATATGGACCATAAATTTCAGCTGTATCAAAAAATGTAACTCCTTCATTATATGCTTCCAAAAGAAACTTTATTGATTCTTTTTTTTCAGGAAATGGTGGAAGACTAAAACTTAGCCCCATACAACCAAGACCAATTTCTGATACCTCTAAATTTTTACCTAATATTCTTTTTTTCATAATTATTTTCCTTTCAATAATATGATAAAAGATTAAACTTAGGTTAATGCAATAGTTATTATGAATTATTTACTTTTTTTATTATAAAATTCTTTTTTATACTGAATAAATTCAAGTTGTTCTTTTAAAACTTCAATTTGTTTTAAAGTTTCTTTTTCTTGCTTTAATATGATTTTTAAACGTTCTTCAAATGTTTGTTCTCCAACTAAGGCTAAATCAACATATTTTTTAATCTCTTTTAATGGCATACCTGCTTTTTTTAAACAAGAAATTGTCTTTAATCAAGAAACTTTATCATAATAAATATATCTATAGTTATTCTCATCTCTATTCATAAAAGGAATAAGACCTTTTTTGTCATAAAATCTTAAAACATATTCTGGCAAGTCTATTTCTTTTGAAATATCTTTTAAATATAGTTTTTTCACTTATTTAATCTCCTACTAAATATATTTATAGATGCCTTGTTTAACTTCTTCTTTTTCATTTGTTGATCTTTTTACACTAATTACTCCAGGTATTTCAGTTACACTTGTTAAAATATTATTTAATTCATCTAAATTAGAAACTAAAATTGTTAAACTAATATTTACAATATAAGTTTCATTATTAACTATTAATCTTACCTCTTGAATGCTTGAACGTCTATTTGAAATTAATGTTATTAAATCTAAAAATAAATTTGGTCTATCATAAGTTTCAATTTTAATTTTTGTACAATATTTAATTTCATCGGTTACTTCCTTATTTCATGAAGTTTTTAATAAATTTTTAATAGAGATAACACTTTTGATATTTATACAATTATTTCTATGAACCTGAATACCCTTAGATTTAGTGATAAAACTAACAACACTTTCATATGGAATAGGATAACAGCAACTACTTAATGTGCACTCTACTTGACTTATACCATTAATTATTAAATCATTTCTTGCTTTACTTGATTTAAACTTTCTAGTTTTTATGTCATTAATTACATTTATATCTTTAAGTTTATCTTTAGAAATAAATACATAGTTTACAGCTTCTTCGATTGTATAATGGCCTTTACCAACATTTAATAAAAATTCATCAATATTTTTAAAATCCAATTCTTCTAACTTTCTTAATATATCTTCATGTGAGTTAACTTTTCATTTTAATTGTTTTTCTATAATGAATTTATCAATTTCTCGTTTAGTTTTAAGTATTATTTTTTTATTAGTTATTTTTTCTTTATTTTCTTCAATAACTTTTTGATCAGCTAAATAAGCTTCAATAGCCTTTTTTGCAGCTGCAGTTCTTACAAATCTAAGTCATTTTTCTTGTGGTTTTACTTCCTTAGAAGTTTGTATTTCTACCATTTCACCAGAATTTAATATTGTATTGTATGGTGAAAAAACTCCATTAATTTTACCACCCACAGTTGTATTACCTATCTCAGTATGAATTTTATAAGCGAAGTCGAGAACCGTAGACCCAAAAGGCATTGTAACAACAGTTCCATCTGGGGTTAAAATGTATATTAAAGGTGCTAAATAATCACTTTTAAATGTTTCTTCTAATTCAGATTCAAAATCAAAATTATGGTCATCATTGTATTCAATCTCTAAATTTTCATATGCTAATTTTTCTAAATTCATTAATCTTGTGAACATATCTACTTTTTGATCTATTTCTTTTTGTTTTTCTTCAACACTTATATTTCTTTCTCCTTCTTTATACTTTCAATGAGCAGCAGCTCCATGCTCTGCAATATCATCCATTTCATTTGTTCTTATTTGAACTTCAAAAATAATACCTTCTTTATTTGCTAATGTAGTATGAATTGATTGATATAAATTATTTTTAGGTGTCGCTATATAATCTTTGAAACGACCTGATAATGGTGTATACATACTATGTATTCAACCTAATATCTTATAACAATCATCAACTTTTGGAGTTATTATTCTTATAGCTAAAATATCATTAATATCTGAAAAGGATTTACCAAACTGATTCATTTTTCTATATATTGAATAAATAGTCTTAGAACGTCCAAAAACAATGGTATCATTTTGCAACCCATTTTGCTTAAATTTCTTATATATATCGTTTATCATGTCAGTGATAATAAGTTTTCTAGACTCAATATCTTCTTCTAATAAACTTTTAATTTTATTATATTCTTGAGGATTTAGATAATAAAATGAATAATCTTCTAAAATATTTTTAGCTGATTTCATACCAATTCTATGAGCAATTGTTGAATATATTTCTAGAGTTTCTTTTGCAATAACTTTTTGTCTTTCAACACTCATATATTTTAGCGTTAATAAGTTATGCATTCTATCAGCAATTTTTACAATAATAACTCTAATATCTCTAATCATAGATAAAAAAAGCTTTCTTAGATAGTTAGCTTTCATTTGCTCACGATTTTCTTTTGTAAAGTAACTAACTTTTGTAACTGCTTCAACAATATCTGCTACTTCTGTACCTCACATCTCTTCTACTTCTGAGAATGTGACAGGAGTGTCCTCAATAACATCATGTAATAGACCTGCTATAATAGTCTTAGGTCCCATTCTTCATTGTGCCAAATAATAAGCAGATGATAAAGGATGAACAATAAATGGGTCACCATTTTTTCTTTTTTGTTCTTTATGTTTTTCCTCAGCATAAAAATAAGCTCTTTTAACCTCGTCAAGTGCCTTCTTATTTTTAATATACTTCTTCATTTCAGACATCAATGTATTTACATCTCTACATTCAATATAATCAAATTCATAATCTAATGGCGTCATTATTACACTCCTTTTTAAAAAATAAAAGTAATCTTATTTATTAATTCTATATTAATTTTATAACTAAGTAAAATTTTGACTATATTTAAAGTAAAAAAATAATTGATTTACAATTATTTTTTTAATATTCAATAAGAGCGTGCTTATTATATTCATTAAACAAGTTATCATCATGAAGAAATTTTAAATCAGCTAAAAATAGTAATCCCACAATTGTAGCATTTGATTTTTTCACAAGATTAATAATTGCTTGGATTGTTCCACCAGTTGCAAGTACATCATCTAATATTAATACTTTATCAGATGACTTGATATCATTTTTATGAACTTGTAATCTATTAGTCCCGTATTCAAGTTCATAAGATTCTTCATATACTTCTCTAGGTAGTTTATCAGGTTTTCTAATAATTACAAGACCACAATTTGAAGCATAAGCAACTGCTGATGCCAATAAAAATCCCCTTGCTTCAGGTGCAACGATTATTGTTGCGCCTGATTTTTTTACGAAATCAACCATTAGATCAACCATAGTTTTGAAAGCTTCTGAGTCTTTCAAAAGAGGAGTTATATCTTTGAAACGAATTCCTTTTTTTGGAAAATCATTGACTTCAAGGATATAATTCCTTAAATCTAAATTTTTCATTTTAGTCGTTTATTCCTTCTATAATTTGTTCTTCGTTTGAAACAACTAATTTATTAATAAATCTTTTTCTTGCTAAATTATTTCTAATTCTTACTTTTTCTAAATATATAAATATAGGTAAAGATAAAAATAGGATGAATAAGTTTGATATAATTACACCTAATATTAATGCAATACCAAAATATAAAATAGGATTTATTGCTATAACTAATAATAATGATAAAGATAAGAATAATGTAAATACTAATAAGAATCTAGTAAATCCAAATTTAAATGTTTTTACTAATATTTCTGATAAGTAATTATTTTCTTTTGCTACTTTATAGATTAATTCTTTGTTTTCACGTGCATATTTTTTATACTCTGATCTTTTTTCATATGCAAATTTGTTAAATTCTAAATTTAATTTTCTTAGTTCTTCACGTGAATGCTCTTTTTCACTTAACTTAATTTTCAAAGCTTGCTTTTCTAAAAATATTTCATGTGCGATTTGACGCTTTTTCTCTTTTATTTGATATGCATATTCAACTTCTTTATTAAAGAATGTAACTAATGATTTTTGATTTCTAGAAGCAATTAAACTACGAACTTTACCAAATATTGCGAATGAAGTTGTTAGCGCAAATAATATAGAAGTAGTTATACCAATAATTATTAAACTTCCGAAAGGTATTTGTAATGAAATTATCAATCCACTTAATAGTAAAGGTGTTGCAATTACACCAATTGCCATTGCTACATAATAAGTTCATTTAAATCTAATAATTATATATATTATTAAAGCTAATATTAAAGCTAATACACTGTAAGCTAACTGTATAGTTAAATCTAACATTGTAGAAGGATTAATTCTTTTAGTTATAAATCCAGACTCAGCTGAAGGTTCGTCATCTTTTGAAACATATAAATTACTAAAAAATCTTTTAACAATTGCAGATTGTGAATTATCAGTAGTTGAAACACTTAAAGTTATTCAATTAATTGATTCTTGTTGTGATGATTCAACCTTATTGTAATTAAAATTAGTACCATTAGATACATTGAAACTTGTATTATTATAGGGTTTTGAACTTGGTGCATTTGCAATATAATTTATAACATTATTATTTAAGAAAGAATAATTGATGAACTCGCTAACTATTTGAGTCTTTTTGAAAGTTACTTCATCATTAGAGTGGTTTTCATTTTTATACTCATTAAATTGATTTTGTAAAGAAGCAATTTTTTCTTCTAAACCATTTGGAGCATCATCTGAATCTAAGTTACCTATTTGATCATATAATGTATCAATTCGGTCTCCTCATAATGTATATTCAGTTCTTCCACCAAATGTATTGTCATATTTAACACCAACAAAGAATCCAAGTATTATAGAAAGACCTATTACTAAGATTGTAAATAATGGAAGCACCTTTAAACCAGTATAAATAACTTTTTCGGTTGATTTAACTCTTAATCTTTCTTTGGTTGATGAAACAACAATTGTTTCATCGGTTTCAGATTCCAATACGTCATTACCAATTAAATAATTTATGTCTTTAATTTTAAACTCCAATTTTTGATATTTATAAGAGTTTTTTTCTTTATCAATAGTTTTTAACAAATTATTGTACTTTTCAAGTTTAATATTTAGTTTTGCAATTTTTTTATCACTTTTTGCTTGCTTTTTATTTTCAAGTTTTAATCTATGATCTTCTAATTTTTGTTCTAAAACTAAAAGTTTTTTATTTAAATCAACATTTTCACTTTCATTATTTTTACTAATATTTTTTGCAATTTTTGATTTAATCTTATTAATTTTAATTATTAAAAATAATTTAGAGAACTCATAACCTTTTGAAAGAGTATTTAATGCGAATAAACTAGGATATTTATTTAAAATGTTTGTACTTACACATAATTTAAATAATATCAGCCCTATGATAACTGCAAAAATGATTGTTGATAATGATCCAATAGTTAATGTAATAGCTAATGATTGAATTGTATTTGAAGTTAATCAAAACATACTTACAACTGGTATTAAAATTGCAACAATTATGTCGAAAATTAATGCTATGTTTTCTTTAACAGATAAGTTAAAGCTTGTTTTTAATCCCCTTTGTTTTAAAAAGTAATTTTCCTTCATACTTTCAAAGATTAAAGAGAATATTTCAACATTAATAGCTACAAGAATAAATATTGCAATTATTGTTTCAGGACCAATTGTTAATCCAAACCATAATGTTATTGTCAATAATGTTGTACCAATTATAGCTAAAGTAATGATCATTGCAAATAGACCAAGTAATCTATAAAAGAAGCACATGTAAATAAATAATGTTAGTGCAACTACTGCCATAAAAACAATTCCTATAATAAGCATTATTTTTGTAACAGATGCATTATAAGTAGCAACACTATTAACCTTAAATACAAAACCTTTACCAGAAGCGTTAAATAGTGATGCTCCAATTCTTGCTTTAGAGTCATTTTGAGTTTTTGTATATAATTTATTGTCTTTAATATAACCGTCATTTGATTCAGAACCATTTTTTAAGATTGAACCACTAAATAGAAAGTAACTTTCCATATTGTTATAGTATTTTTTGTTTTTATTTTGAATAGTATCTTTAAAATTATTATAAAAACTTATTAAACTTGAACTTAATAATGAGAATACACTGTCTATTCTTTTAAAATCAACTAAGTTATGACCTTGTCCTTCTTTATAAATTTTTATATTATTATGATATTTTCCTTCTTCAGTTTTAAAATCTTCGGTTTTTGCATTTGCATCGTAAACATATTTAGAAGTGTCTGATTCATATGAGAAAGAATCAACAATTGAGTCTAAAAATTGAGTGTTAGAAATGTCATCTGTGATTAATGAACCATATTGGAAATCATTTATACCACCACTAGTTTCAGTTTTTCACTTTCCATAAAATAAATCAAATAATATGTTTTTTGTATCTTCATCACTTTTTTTATAAGTGTCTCTTAATGGATTTATTATTATATCAAAGAAAGAATTAACTCTATCTTTTAAATCCCCAGAAATTAATTTATAAAAATTTCTTATATCATTAAAAAAACCATCAGCATCAATCATTATTTTCAAGTTTAATGGTGTTTGATTAGTTTCATCAGAAGGAAACAATGACGTAAAATTATCTCCATTTAAATCATAAGATATAGCTGGTTCTTTAGAAAGTTTACCTGTAATTGTAGTAGCAGTAGCTGCTGTAAAATAATCACTTATTCCTTTTCTAGTGATATTATCTTTTTCACCACTAATTTGCATATCTTTATTTTCATTATTTAAAAGAACTATTCCACCATTTCTTTGTATTTGGTTAGCAAAAACAGTTTCACTTTCATAAATATCCATTGGTGACATAACTTTTAAAAAGTTTTTACCTGCTGTTTCAATGATTATTTGATTACTTCCCATAGGGTTTAATCTATCATTTAAAACCTTAGCACCTTCTTCAGCATTACCATTTGGTTGATTTTCAGTACTTTCATCATTATTAGTATTATCAACACTAACAAGTGCTGAATAGTAACCTTTAAAGTCAGATCCTAATTTATAATTATCAGAAAAGAATAAAGATGAAAAGAAAATTCCTATGATTAATCCAGACAATATTACTATCATTGAAAAAAACTTAATAATTGAAGATTTCTTAATATTTTTTTTCTTATTGTTATTATTGTTCACTTTAAACCACTTATCCCTCTAAGATACTTTCTAAATCAGTTTTAATTTCTGACTTACTAGCTGTAGAAATTTCAACAAAATTTAAATATTCACAAATTTTATTAATTTTTATATTCATTATATAAAAAGCAACATCATTTAAATCATATATTTTATTATTTTTAACAACTATGTTATTAAAATAATTTATTATATCTATAAGTTTTATAGACGGTATTTCTTTTCTTAATTCTAATAATTTTAGAGAAAGCATTTTAGTTATTGCTGACTCCATTTCTATAAAATCCATTTAATCACCATTACCTAAATAATTATAAACAAAAATTATGCTAAATGTTTAATTTTTAAAAATAATTAATAAATTAATTGTTCTGGTTCTTATTTTTAGTAGATTTTTTATTAATTTTTTTAGATAGTTTTTCATTTTCTTTTTTTAAACGAACGATTGCAATTTGTTTAATTTTTTCTAATTCTTGTTCATTATTTCTAACCTTATGAACAATTTTATTTCTTTCTTCATTGTTTTTAATGTCATATTTAAAAATCCCTTTTACCTTTTTTGTTTTTAGAATTGTAACTTTCATTTCAGGATCTTTAAAGAAGATTTCTTTTTCTATTTGTTGTCAGTTTAAGACTGTCATAGCAACCATTACAACACTTCTATGTAGATAATTACCGCTTATTCTATTAGTTGCATCTCAATTTAAAATGTCATTTTGATAACCTTTATCTATCAATAACTTATTAATATCTTTAGCTTTATTAGTTGTGATCATAAATGTTCTTACTTTATATTTTGGATACATTGCATTAGTTGTTATTCCCGCTGTTAAAACAAGTACTATTGAAGCAAATAATGAAGGGCCAAATATAAATAAAACTTTCATTTTAATAATGTATCCTATTGGAACATCACCAGTAAATTTATTTTTACAAACATATTCAACAAGTCTAGCAAAATCAGCAGTATTCATATTACTTAAGTCATTATTTCCATAGTTTTCAAATAGTTTTGTCATTCCATAATCTGGATTTAAACTGTTCATAGCTTTTGCATAATTTCACATTTCATCCAATAATCCAACCCTATTAGCCTCATTTACACCCATACTTTTTAAAACACTCATCTTAATATCACTATTAATTTCAGATATAGGTAATATGATTGTATTTAATATTATTATTGTACCTAAAATAACAAGATTAACATTTCTATTAATTGATCCAACAGATTTATTTGTTTTATTTGAATAATATATGGTTAAAAAATCTAATCCACCAGTTGAAGAACCGATTTTATAAACCAAAGAATAAGCAACACCAAGCATTGCTCCCGCAATTGCAGCAAAGATAAATAATCAAATTGATGTATTTCATGCATTAGGTTTAGTACTCATTTCAGTAAAGTTTATAATAAAGTTAAATTCCTGCGGATTGATAAATGGTATGTTTTGGAAAATTTGGTCAAATCCTATTTGTAAGCTCATAAATATAAGCGTAGTTAAAGTAAATTTTTTACCAAGTTTAATAACCCCAAATATAAATAAAGGAATATTAATTAAAAAATAGAATATAAAGTAGAATGAACCTTGCATTTGTCTATCATTTTGGAAAGTTAAGATTGAAAAGAATCTTGCCAAAGCACCAATACCAGCAGGAAATAATCCTGTTCTACCAGTTGGAGTTACAAAATAGTCAAAAGCTATTGTTATTAATAAAGCAGCCAATACAAGCATCATAAAATCTTTTAAAAATCTTTTTTTAAAATACTCTTGAACTAATAAATTTTGTTCTTTTTTTGAAATTATTTTATTCTCAATATAAAAAAGATGTTCTTGATCATCTTTTATTAATAATTGTTTTGCAATACTTTTATTTAGCTTCTTTTTTGATAAAGGTGAAAGCTGCTCTTCAACATTAATATTATCTTCAGTAACTTCTACCTTGACTTCTGTTTCAGAAATTATTGTATTTTCATCAATCATTTGTAGTTCCCAACCCTTTACTTACTTAATTACTTTTTTTATTTTTTGCATTATCAATAACTTTACTTAGGTCATTATTAATTGCTCTCTTATTTTTTTGACGATTTAAAATTAATTCTCTTAAAACGTCAGAATCATACTGTGACTTTCCATTTTCATGTGCTTTTTTAATAATTTCTTCTTCTGGATCTAAATAATAATTATTTTGACATTTATTTTTTACACTGTTTATTTGTAATTTAGCGTTTTTAATAATTTGTTCTAAACTATTATCAAGTTTAGGTTTATTTGGGGAAGATTTTATGTCTTCTTTATTTAGAGAAGTATGTTTGGGTGAATCAAGAAAAATTAAATCTAATAATTCTTGAAAGGCTTGTTCGCCAGAATCAGTAACCTTTTTGTCTTTACTTTTATCTTTAAACATTCTACACCTCTAATAAAAATAGTATAAATTAAAAAAAACAAAAAAAAAGCACCAAAGGTGTTTTTTTTATAAATAAAATGACTATTTTGCGTTTTTCAAACGAATTGTAACTTTGAATGAACCAACTTTTAATGGGTCATAATCATTTCTTGTAATATCAACAACTGTGTAAACTTTTTGATCTCTTTCTGAGTATCCATTAAATACAATTGGAGTATTAACTTTGTTTTTAGTAACCAAATAGACAGGTAATTTTGCAGCTCCCATTGCAGGAATTTTTATGTAAACCACTATTTTTGAGAATGGTGATTCTACTTCTGCTAATTGTTGATTTAAGAATTTCATAAATTCATTAGCAACTAATTGTGAACCTTGTCCAGCTGATTCTACAAATTCATGTGTATCATTATGTGTAATGTAAAATGAAATTGCAGCATCTAATGCAACAAGTAAGTGTTTTTTAATAACAGTTGCACCATCATATGTATATGATGATTTATCTTGAGAGCGGTCTGCAATAACTTTTGCAACTGCTTTTGCATATTCTTCTATTGAGAACATTTTTTCTAATTGTAAATCGTATTTAGCTGATTTATTTCATAGTAATTCATCATCATTAACATGAATATTTTGTAAGAACATTAGTTTACGCAATCATTTTTTAGGAGCATTTTTTCATTCATCTTCTCCCAAAATAATTTTACTTGGACCTTCGTCTTCAATTTTTTTCTTCATAACTTCAACAATGTCAAGTGCTTCTGGGGTTAAACCTTTTTTATCAATTAACATTAATGAAGGTCCTAAACCTGAAACAAGTTTTGCAACATTTTTCTTGAACATTTTTGGTCAAGCATCGTGATCTAATTCAAATAACTCATTAATAACTTCTAATTCATCATTGTTGTTTTTTGTAAAATCTAAAACAAGTCTTGATGAAAGTAAGTTAAATAATCTTGCTAAAAGATATTTTAATGTATTTGATGTTTCATAAATTTTAAATTTATGAAGTGGATCATTATCTCATGGAGATAATGCATTGTTATACATAATTTTTAAAGCAATAAAGTTAACACTTGATTTTTTTGTAACTTGAGCAATTGCTCCAGCTTCAGTATCAATTACGTCGATTGTTTGTCCGTACTTATCAACCATTTCTTTAAATTGCTTTGAATTATATATAAGCATATCTGCTGTACCAACTATACCATCAGAAACACCAAGTTTAAAGTTTTTTACTTGATTTACAAATTCAGTATTAAATGAAAATGCTTCTGGTTCGTGAACAATTTGTCCATATTTAATATCTTTAAAAACAGTTAAGTCAGCGTCTCTATAAATGAACTTAGTTGCTAAAACTGTATCTGTTGTGTCAAACTTATCATTAGTTGATAAAGCTAAGTCAACATTAACAACTGTTTCAAGACTAGGATATTCTTCCATCAAGTATGTAATTACCATAGCAGCGTTAGCTTTACCATAACCTGTTGTAGCAATCACAAAAGCTTTTCCTCTAAATTTAAGATGTTGAATAACCACATTACGCCATCAATATTTTTTCACTGTTTTTACACCTGGACGGTCTTTTACTGTGAAGTATGCTGTTGAAACAATACCAATCATCTTTTGTCTTCACCTCATTTTTTTCTCATTTTACCTCTATGTGAAAATTAATTTACATAAAGATTAATTAGATTATACTTGATTTTTAAAAAAATAACCACTCTATTTTATTAAAAAATGATTAAAGTGGTTTTTATGATTTATTCAGTTTTCATTACTTCTAAAAATATTGTAAATGACTCAGCAACAACTCCACTAATAAATCTACCAATATGTTTATTGTTATCTTTATCAACTGAAGTTATCATTAAATTAATATCTTTGTTGTAAATCATTCCACTTAAAGATGTAACTGTTATTAAATCTTCAATTAAAAACTTATTCAAAAACAATGGATCAATTTTTGACAAAAGTCCGTATTCCAATCTTTTTAAATAGCCAAAACCACTTATTTTAACAGTTAATAATCTATAAATTCTAATAACATCATTTAATTGTGCAAATAAATCTTCATCTCTATTTAAATAAATAATTAATAAATTTGATTTTTCTTCTATTTCCATATTTATTCCCTAATCTCTATAAGTTTTTCTCTAACTCTTTTAATTTTTTCTTTTTCTCTTCTAATTTTTTTGACTTTGGCGATTCTTTATGGACTTCTCTAAATCTTTTCTTGTCTCTAATTGAATTAAACTTAGCTATTTGTTCATCCCTATAAGAAACCTCTTCATCTTTCAACTCTCTTAGGTCTTTTAAAGTATCATTTAATGATTTAACTATTTGAGTTGTGGCATATGGGTCATTTGGGTCATAATACATTACATTGTCAAAAACATCTTGGGTTTCTACATTTGGCATAGTTCCCACAACTAATGAATGAAATCTATTATAATTATCTTTTAGATCTGCAATTTTAGTTCTAATTGAATTTGGTGGTGAGTCCATCATAAAATCTGAAATCATAAGTAAATCAGCTCGTTTAAAGTCTTCAGAGTGCATTTTTTCAATCATTTTGAGAAATGCTTTTTTTGAGTTAGTTTTACCATAAAAAGATTTTGAAATAAATTCTAATAATTTCTTCAAATTTAAATGTTTTGCATTAATTGTAAATTCATCAACATAATCATTTGCAAAATTTAAAAAGACTAAATCTCTTTCTTCTTTTAATGCAACCTTTGCAACTGCTAAAGCAAGTGCCTTAGAAATATATTCACCTGAACCTTCCATTGAACCAGATGTATCAATACAAACTATAAACTTACCTTGTTGTAAAGGTATTGGTGCTTCATATTCAACTTCTTCAACATCATGTTCAATGACTCTTTCATTTGATTCGAATAAAAAGGTTTGAAGTTGTGACTCAATAAACTTTTTAAAAAATACAATTTCAAAATCTTCATCGAATAAACTTGCAAATTCCATTGGTAATAAACGTTCTATATCTTTTGAAATGGTTAAACCAACAATTTCTTCTGGATTATATGGTAACTTTTTAAATGTCGGATATGTAACTATTTGTTCAGTAATATTTTTCTCCATTAAATTATCTTCGCCATTTAATCTACCTAATAATTCTGCAATTCTTAAAATAGATGGGTCTTTATAAAGAAATTCTGCAAATCTTGATATTGATTCAATATTTTGATTCTTTAATTCATCTTCAATATTTGTTAATTTACCAAAAACATCATATAAAGTTTTATAAATCTTTGCATAACGACCATAATTTTTTACAATGGAATAAACTTCAACTAAATAATTATATCTTAAATCTTCAACTGCTTTCATTCTAAAATCAATAATTCTCTTTGTTAGCATAAATGTTCAATTTCTAAAAAACTCAGTTAATCAATCTCTGTCTTTTAACTCCCAATAACCATTTTCAATTTTTCATTCCATAGTATCAATATACGTAGAAAATGGAGAGTCAAATTCAATTAACTTATTTTTAATTAAATTTAAATTTTTTGAAAAACTTACTTCGTCAAAATTATCAGAAATATAGTTATAGTATATTATTTCTTTTCTAATTGGTTCAGGTAATTTAATTTGCTTTATTGTAGAAAGATTTGAAGCACTATAAAAATTATTTATTTTATCATCTAATTGTTCTGCTGCGAATTCATTTTGTTTTTTAAAAAGTAAAAAGTCACTATTGTGTAGATCTTTTTTTCTTAATTTTTCAAGCTCTTTATTAATTTCGCTCATTGGTTTTTCCATGTCGAATCCCATAGTAACTCCTTAAAAAAATAAATTTATTAGAGAATAAATTTATCAGTTGTAAATAATATTAATACGTTTCTGATTCAAGACTGTTTAATTCTGCTGAATCTTCATCAATTTCATCTTTAGCCTTTGAATCAAAAGCTTCTGCTATACATTTTTTATAATCTAAATCAAAGAATATACATGACATGTTTGTATACTTTTTATACTCTGATAACATTTTAAAAGAAAGTTCTTTATACTTATTTTCAAACTCTTTTAATTTATTACCCAGATTCTTAATTTGATTATTATACTCTGTAGAATTTTCATTTAATATCTGATATTTTTTATTTTCATTTACAAATAATATTTGGTCTGCTTTATAAGATCTAACAAGAAAGTTTTGTGTTCCAACATATTTAACTGGATTGGGTCCAAAATGTAAATCCACTTGAAAACTTTCAGAAGGTAGGTTTCTTAGTTTATTTCAATCTGCAGCAGAAATAAAACAATGATTATAATCTTCTCCACCATCAACATAATTAATTAGATAATACGTTCCTTGCAACTTTCCTTTAAATGGATTGTCAATTGGTGTCAATCTTAAGTATTGCGCTTCAATTTGACCAATTTGTGAATTAATTACATCTAATTGATTTAATAAATTAGTTTTTTCTGTTCTTCATTCTAAACCAAATTGGTCAAGAAAAGCTTCGGTAAAAATTTTTCTATAAAGTGCTTCTTGTTCTTCATTATCTCAAATACAATATGGAATAACAAATAAATCAGGAATTTCAGCTATAGCTCTTCCATTATAAAAAGCACTAGTTTTTATAAGACCAGATATTTTTTTTCAACGTCTATCAGAAATGTAAGCTTCACCATTAGTATCTTTTGTTATTTTATTTCTGAAATAATGAATAAAGTCTAATGTTTTTCTACTTAGTTTTACTTGTTTCATTTGTTTTCGTCATGCTTCAAGTTCTTCTAAAGTAATTTGTAGATTCGGGTCAACATCAACATCTAGTGATGATTCTCCATCTAATAATTGTTCAAAGTTTTCTTTTTCAGTTAAACCAACAGCAATATAACGAATTATAAATCTATCAAATAAAGCTTCTAATCCTTCACCTTCTGCTGGTAACTCATTTGAAGCAGATATTAAAAGTTTTAATGGAACTTTGATGTCAACTCCACCGTTTCTAAATATTTTTTCATTTATGATTGTAAGTAATGTATTTTGAATACTTGGACCTGCTTTTCAAATTTCATCTAAAAAACCAATATTTGCAGACGGTAAGTAACCATCTATAACCCTAACATATTTTCCATCTTTAAGTAGCCTCAAATCAATTGGTCCATAAATTTCCTCAGGTGTAGAAAACTTACTCATTAAATATTCAAAATTAGTTCCTCCTGCTATAACAAATTTCATCCTACGTGAAATAAGTGACTTAGCTATCCCTGGCTTACCTAATAAAAATATAGATTCTTCACCTAATAAAGCTAACATAGCTAACTTAAAAATAGTTTCTTTTTCATAAACTTGATAAGAAACTTCTTTAATTAATTTTTCAATTCTTTCGCTGATATCCATAATAACCCCTTTAAATACTATTATTATAAATTAAATGTGTATTTTTTAAATACACATTTTAAAAATATTAATCATTAAATAGTTCGTCTCTACGTTTTTTATATTTAGCTTTTTTAATTCTTTCAATAGACTCTTTTATATGCTTTCTTTTTAGTTGCTTTTTAACTGTTTCAATTTCCATTTTTCTCTTTTTTTTATAACCAGGTTTAATTTTTTTAAATTTATATTTATTTATAATTTTATTTGTTTCAGATGTTAATTTTGAATTTTCTTTAATTGGTTTTTTTACCTTATCTTCAACTTTAACCAAGTTACCATCAACAAATTTATAGTTTATAAACTCAATACTTTTGGATTTTAATTTCTCAATCTTTTCTTGATTATCTGAATTATGTAGAACATAACTTAATCCTTCATAATTATTTCTTCCAGTTCTTCCACTTCTATGAATATAATAACTTAAGTCGTTAGGTAAATTTATTGATATAACATGACTTACGCCATCAATATCAATTCCCCTTGCAGCAACATCACTTGCTATTATTCATTTAAACTCCATATTTTTGATTCTTTTTTGAATGTTTACACGTTGTCTAGGATCTAAACCACCATGAAGTTCTGTAAAATTTTCAACCTTAAATTCTTTAAATCAAGAAACAACATGTTTAATTTCTTCTTTTTTATTTACAAATATAATACATACATAAGGCTTTATATTTGTAGTTAAATTTCTTAAAACTTCTTTATTTTCCTTATTCTTTGTTCATATTAATATATGTTCAATATTTTTATTAGTTATTCTATCTTCAAGATTATTTATATAAATTGAATTTTTTAAATATTTTTTAAGAAATGGTTTTAATTCATTACTCAATGTAGCTGAAAATAATGAGATATTGCATTCTTTTTTCATTTTTGAAATTAAAAAATCTACTTCGTCTATAAAACCTAATTCAAAAATCATATCACATTCATCAATTATTACATAATCAGATGTTGTAAGTTGTAAAAAGTTTTCTTCATATAATTTTTTTAATCTAGAAGGAGTTCCTATTACGATTTGTGGTTGTTTATTAGCTAATGATAAAGATTGTTTTTCATATTCATCACCACCAACAAACAATGAACAATTTATAGAATCATTAAATTTTAAAAGTTCACGGGTATTTTGATATATTTGTCTAGCTAATTCTCGTGTTGGAGTAATAATTAAACATTGAACTCGTTTCAAATCATTATCAATATTATTTATTATAGGTAATAAAAAAGAATGTGTTTTACCTGTACCAGTGTGCGATTGAGCTATTACAGATCTTCTTCTTTTGATAAGTGGTATTACCTTTTCTTGTATTGATGTTGGTTTCTTAAACCCAATATTTTCAATAGCATCATATAAAAACTTTTTAAATCCAAAATTATTAAATTCCATAACTTTCCTACCTATCTAAATAATCTGATCCTTTTTCCACTTCTTCAAAACTTAAATCTAAATAATCTCATTGTCTTAAAACTTCATAACTAGCAATCCCAACACAATTTGCAATATTTAAACTTCTACCAGTAGGAACCATTGGAAATCTAAAACAAAAACTTTTATTATCTTTTAATAAACTCAGTGGTAAACCTGTTGATTCCTTACCAAAAAATAAATAGACATCATTGTCAATATTTTTAAAGTTAAAATCACTGAGTGGTTTTTTACCATATCTAGTTAAAAAATAACAATTTAAAGGTTTTATACTATCAAAAAAAGAATTAAGATCATCGTATCTTTGAAATTCGCAACCTTCAAAATTATTTGCACTTGTTCTTGTGAAATTACGTTTATCAAAGATAAAACCAAATGGTTCAATCAAATGTAATTTTGCGTTTATAAGTGCACAAGTTCTCATTATTGCACCAACATTAGCTGCTATTTCAGGCTCAAATAATACTATATTTAATTTTCTCATAGTTTACCTCTTATATTTATTATTTAAATAAATAATTAATTTATCAATTGCTTTTCTTCGGTGTGATATTAAATTCTTTTGTGAACTATCTAATTCTGCTAAGGTTAAATTAGAATCAAATAATTTAAAAATTTTATCATACGCAAAACCGTTTTCTCCAACTTCATAATTTGAGATATACCCTTCTAAAGTACTTTCAAAAACTTCTTTAATAGAATTACTTTTATCCACAAATGCAATTGCGCAAGTAAAAAAGGCTTTTCTTTCATTTTTTGAATGTAAATTTTTTTCATCTAGCATAGATATAATTTTGTTATTAATAATATTATAATCAGTGATAGGATTAGCTCATCTTGCTGAATATATACCTGGAAAATTGTTTAAATTAGTAATGGATAATCCTGAATCATCAGCAATTACAGGTTTATTTAATTTTTCACTAATAAATAATGCTTTTTGTAAGGCATTGTCTTTAAATGTATCATTATCTTCTGGAATTTCTTCAGTGATATCACAATCGTTTAAAGAAATTACATTATAATCGGTAAGAATAGATTTATATTCTTTTAATTTAAATTTGTTTTTAGTTGCTACAACTATATTCAAAACATTTCTCCTTAATATACAATATTTATATATTATCATACAAGAGGTACTATGAAAAATAATAAGTTTAATGGTTATACAAACAAAATTAAGTTAAAAAATAATAAGATTATCAAAACATATAAAATAAAAAAAGATGATTATTTAGATAAATTAAATGAGTTTATTGTTCTTACAATATTTAAAGAAATGGAACAGGATGTAATAATTAAACCCATTGAAATTTTATATAAAAAAAATAAATTAATATCTTCATTTGTTTATCTAAAAGATTATAATGATTTATCTAATTTAAAACTAAATAATGTAAATATTGATTTTATAACTAAATTAATAAAATCTTTTCATTCAATAAAAAATGATAATTTCCACAAAGTTAAGACTTTTAATTATTCAAAAACTTTAAATTTTTTTATTAAGAATTTAAAAAAACCATTTTGTAATTTAGACAAAATAACTTATGAAATAATTGTTGAACTTGATAAACTAAAAGGTTCAAAAAAAGTAATTTCACATAATGATTTGGTTCCTGGTAATATACTATTTAATAATAACAAATATTTATTTATTGACTATGATTATGTAATGATGAACTATAAATACTTTGATTATGCAAGTTTAATTACAGAAACTCTTAATGAAGATGAGAAATCTATTAATTATTTTATTGATAATTTAATTAAAAATAAAATGTTATTACCTATTCAAAGTGAATTTGATAAATTAAATATTATAATAAGATATCAAGACCTATTATGAAGTTTATGAGCAAATTATATGTTTGAAAAAACAAAAAAAGAGATATTTCATAAAATTTATAAAGATAAATACGAAAGATTAAAAAAAAGAATAATTATTACTTTTTAAAATCACTATTTTTTTCAAGTTCTTTTTTTCTCTTTTTTTGTTCTTTTTTATCTAACTTACTATTAATTTTTTGTATTTTTTGTTGTTTGATAATTTCATCTTCTTTTAATTTATCTTGTAATTTAGATTCTAAACTTTCTTTAAATTTTGCTAACTCTTCTCTTTCATTTTGTTTTTTAATTAAAAACTTTTGATACCTTTGCGCTCTTATTAAATTACTTGTTGGTATTATTTCACCATTTTTGTAAGCTATTAACATTTGTTCAAACTCTTCTGTTTTTTTAAGTTGTAAATTGTTAAATAAAAAAGTTATAAAAACTGATATTGGTAAAAAAATAAGTGCTGTTAAAAATATAATAAGAAATTTTATTAATATTCAAAAACTTTCATTTTTAATGAAAATACCTATTATATACAAAGACACAATACACATAGTAATCGTTAAAGAATAAGTAAAATTATCCGCTTTATGTAACTTTAATAAATAAAAAATATAAGTACTTAAAAATGTATATATTACATAAGAAAATAGAATTAAAAATATATATATTCCAACTGGATCAGGCAAATTAGTTTTAAAAGAATAAGAAAAATCAAATCCTAATAAAAATCAAATTGTAAGACCGGGTATAATAGACTCCATAGATATAAATAATAAACTTTTGAAAAATGGAGTTTTACAATCATTAAAATTCTTAAAAATCTTCATATTAATCCTTCAAATTAAATTATAAACTAATAAATAAAAAAAACTCTTTATAAAGAGTTTTTAAATTTCAAAATGGAGCGGGTGAAGGGAATCGAACCCTCACAGTCAGCTTGGAAGGCTGAAGTTCTACCATTAAACTACACCCGCGTGCTTAACAATCACATTAATAATAATATATAAAGTATTTTATTATGTCAATAAAATAAAAGTTTTTTTTAATATTTATTATATAAAATACTTTTTATAAATTGTAAGCTAAAATAAAATCTAAAATTTTTCAGATATTTTTAAAAATAACGTTATTAATGCATATGCTCTATATTTATATAAAAAATTATTATCAGTAAAATTTATAACCATTGAGTTGACTTGTTGTGCTTCAGGTAATTCATATATATTATTAGGTGTAGTAATAATAAATAATTCATTTTTAAAGTTTAACAAATATTCAATTGTTCTATTTAAAGTTTCTGTATCTCTTCCTGAAAGAATAACTATAATTAGCTCTCCTTTAAATTCTCTTGTTCTAGCCATTTCAAGGCTTACTGATAGATCAACTAATTTAACATCAATACCTGAATTTGTTAAAATATCTTCTAAAAATCTACAACTATACATAGCCTGATATGATGGACAAATTCAAAGTTTTTTAGTTTCTTTTATTCTATCAGTAAATTTATTAATAAATTCATCATTTTCTTCTAACCAAGAATATATTTCATTTATTATTTTTGGTTTATCTGGTTCATAATCAATATTAGAACCTAGTTTAAAGTTTTGCATTCTTTGTTCATACTCTACTCTTAATCTAATTATAAGTTCTTTATAACCTTCACACAAACAGGCCTTCGCAAATTGAGTTACTGTAGCCAATGATACAAAGCATGATTCTGAAATTTCATATTGACTTTTAAATATACCTAAATGTCAATCATTTAAAATTTGCTTGCCAATTATCTTAAATGTAGTGTTTTTATTATCTTTTACAATATTTTCTATTCTTTCATATATTGATACCATTAACAAAACCTCTTATCTTTTAAAAACTTTTTCTAAGTATTCTAAAACATCTTCACATACTAGTTCAAATTTATCATAAGTATAATTGAATCACTTTACATTATTAAATTGATTTTTAAATCAAGTTAATTGTCTTCTAGCATATTTTCTGTTATTTTTTTGCATTAGTTCTATTGATTCTTCATAACTAATTTCTTTATTTAAATACTTTATAATTTCTGGTCCCCCAATACACTTTAAAGCCTGGGAGTTTTTATAAATACAATTTTTATAGGCTAATGCTATCTCATCAAAAAGTCCTTTTTTAACTAGATATAAAACCCTATTGTTTATTTTATCATACAATTGAGAGCGAATTGGCTCCAATCCAACTATAATTATATTTTTATAAAAAAAACTTTTATTATTTTTATTTATTGACGACTTCTTTTCATTATTAATTTCTAATATTTCTAAAGCCCTAATTATTCTATATCTATTATTTATGTGAATTTTTTTTGCTTCATCATGATCTTTTTCATTTAACAACTTTCATAACTCAGAATTTTCAATCTTATTAAATCTACTACTAAAATTTGGAATATGATTTTCTTTTAAAAACTTATAATTCATTAATAAAGCATTTATGTATAAACCTGTGCCACCCACTACTATTGGCAATTTATTTTCATTAAACATTTGTTCAATAATGTTTCTAGCATCATTTTGAAAATCAGCAACTGAGTAATTCTCATTTACTTCCTTAATTGATAATAAATGTTGTTTAATTCCAAAGGTTTCTTCGTCCGTAATTTTATTTGTTGCTATATCTGTTCCCTTAAATATTTGTGTTGAGTCTGCATTAATACATTCGCCATTAAATCTTTTAGCAACTTTAATTGATAATTCCGTTTTACCACTTGCAGTAGGTCCAACAATAACAACTAATGGTTTCATATTACTCCTATATTTTTTAAATAAAAAAAATATTTCCACCCGCTATAAAATGCATGAGAAGGGAAATACTTATTTATTGAGCGGTTTTAAAAATCTCACACAAACTTTAAGAATAACAAATATTCTCGGTGTCCTTACGGACAATATTATTATATAATAAAAAAATATTTACATATAGTAAATATTTTTTTATTATTTTTTATGTGTTGTTGTTGGATTCATAGTATCTCTAATTTCAATGTTGATTTTTTTAGGTTCAACAACTGATGGTTGGAATAAAACAGTTTTTCTTGTTTTTGCCAATGCCATACCATGAATTTTCATTTCTTTCTTATAGTTAAATAAACCAGTAATATCTTTTCCACCTGTAACAACAGCTGTTCATTGTTCAAATGGTTTACGTTTTACTTTAGCATTTAGTCAATGCATAGCAACTATATTGTTTACATCATCAACTTCACCTTCATTGTCAACTAAAGCATATACTCAACCAAACTCAGATTCTAATCCAAATTCATTAATTTTAATTATAGCACCTGCTACATCTTGTCTGTAAATAGCTGCATTTGTTGCTGACACATTATCTGTTTTTTCTCAAATAAATTTAGCTTGTCCCTCTGATAATTTAGCTACTGTACTTGGGATTTTTACAGGTTTTGGGTCGCTGACTTTTTTTCTAGTTTGAATATGCTCAACTCTTTTTTTGTTTGACGCAGCTCTTTTTACAGCTGCTTTGTCAGTTCCTTTGTTTGAACTTGCCATTTCTTGCACCATCTTTCTAATAAATCAAATTTTAATGTTTAAGCATAATAAACACCAAAACATATATTTATTATACACTATTTTTGTAAATTTAAGTAGCACTACATACTATAAATTAAATTTATCAATATTATTTTACCATTAAAATACTTATATAATAAAAAAAACTTTGCATATGCAAAGATAAAATTATTTTCTGATGCTTAATTTTTCAATGATAGTTTTGTATCTATTAACATCTTTTTTTAATAAGAAATTCAAGAAATGTCTTCTTTGAGAAACTTTTTTAAGTAAGCTTCTTCTTGAAGTAATATCTTTTTTATGAATATTTAAATGATCTGTTAGATTTTTTATATCTTTTGTTAATATTGCAATTTGAACTTCTGCACTACCAGTGTCATTTTGATTTGCACCAAATTCTTTGATTATATCAAGTTTATCTTGTTTAGTTACCATACTAAATCCCCCTATGTCTATAAGCATAATGTTTATACAAAGTAATAATTCTAGGGTAAATTAAAACAATGTAAAAACACCTTAAAATTATATCAAAAAAAACTGATTTTAAATCAGTTTGCTTGAAAAAAATTTCGTTATTTTTAAAATTAACTAAATATTCTAAATTCTTTATTTTCAAAATATAAAAACCATCTTTAAATACTAATTTTGTACTCTTAATTATAAATTTATTATTTAAATATTTAATAATAATTGGAAAATTATAACCAATTATTTTATTAATTTTTTTTATTTTTCCATTAATTAATAGATATCTTATATAAGATGTTGAGTATTTTTTATTTCTTTTAAAAGATATTATATTTTTCCTACCAAAATATTTAATAAGATATTTAACATCACCAAGTCTATTTTTACCAAATTTAAAATCTTGACCTACAACTATATATTTAACATTTAATATGGTTTTTAAATATTTACAAAAATCTTCTTTAGAAGTTGAAATAGTTTTATAGTCTATATTTACTTCAATTAAAAAATCAGGGTTATATAAACTTTCAATCAGTTTATATTTTATATCACTATTATAAACACTTAAATCAATACCTTTTAAAAATTGATCTACTTTTGATGAAAAAGTTATAAGAACTCACTTTATATTTTGTTTTTTTGAAATAGTTTTCGTTTTATTCATTATTTTTTTATGTAATTTATGAATGCCGTCAAAAAAACCAATGCATGCTACTGTATTTGTGTCGATTAAATTAATCTTTTCAGATAAATTTAAATTAGAATTAATTATTATCATAATATCCTTCTTTTTCTGCATCTGTCAAAAAACTTGGTTCTTTACTTTCTCATAAACCCCTTTGACATTTATAAATATTTTGTGCTACATGTTTATAAACTGCAAGAACCTCTTTTTCATGATTTATAACAAAAATAAAAGGAAAATTAACCCCTTGTAATTCAATAATTCTACCTTCATAAATATCACTTGTTTTATGATACTCTATGAGATTTTGTTCATTAATCATTAAACTATCATAAATACTTATTAGATCACTTTCATTTAATTCTTCTAATGTTTTTGCATCATTTATACTAAACTTTCCACATTCAACTCTATTTAAAACAGACATTGTTGCAATATAGCCAATACTTTCTGCCATATCAGATATTAAACTTCTAATATATGTTCCTTTGCTACATAAAACATCTAGACTAAGTCTACCAGATTTTTGATCAAAGTCTATATAATTACATTTTTTAATTGTTACAGTTTTTGATTTAATTTCAACTGATTCACCTGACCTAGCATATTCATACAATTTTTTACCATTTTGTTTCGTAGCTGAATAAATTGGAGGGTATTGTTCATACATATATCCATCAAACTTATCAATCATTTCTTTTATTAATTTTTTATCAATCTTTTCAAATGGTTGTGTTTCAATTGTTTTACCAGTAACATCCATAGTATCGGTTTTCATAAAAAAATCCATTGTTACAATGTATCTTTTATCACTACTTAATAAATAATTAGAAACTTTAGTAGCATGATTAACTAAGACTACCATTAACCCTCTCGCCATTGGGTCCAACGTACCAGCATGACCAATTTTTTTAATTTTAAATTTGTTTTTAATTTGCTGAATTAATTGGTTTGATGTTATACCTTTTGGTTTGTCGATTAAAAATACTCCAGATTTATTCATACTTAGACTCCTTATATATTATATTATACATACACCCCACAATATCATAACCAATATTTAACATATTTTTATGGTATAATATAAGCATTTAAGGGTGATTATATGCGAATTAAATCAGATTTTTACAAAGAAATTGAAGCTGAATTTAAAATTATTTCTGAGAAAGAGCATTTAGGAAATGGTGGAAACGCCATGAGTAATTTAAGTACAAAAATGTTTTATTTATCAAAACACCAATTCAACTCTTTTGATGATTTTGACCAAGCATTAGTTACAGAAATTGCAAATACTTTACAATCTTTAGAAGATATAATAGTTAAAAAAGCATTTGAATATCAAAGACTTGCAAGAGAAGCTTATCATGAAGAAATAGACCCTCAAAAGTGAATTGACTTTGCTCAAAGTGAAGCATCTAATTTAAGTTATGAAATGTATACAGAAAAGGAATTAAAATATTTAAGATATTTTCATATAGTTTGATTAACGTGAATTTTCTGTGATGAAGAATTAAAAAAATTAAGAACAAGAGTAAGTCGCGATTTATACCATAATATTGGTTCGGCAGAAAAAAACTATGTTAAAAAACGTAGTGAAATTTTAAAAAGTAAAATAAATGATGATAACTAAAAAGCACCAAATTAAAGGTGCTTTTTGATTGAATTATATATCAAATAATTAACTACAAAACTATTATAATTAAATGTTATTATGAATTTTAAAAACCGGGATCTTGTTTTTAAATATATTAATTAGAAGGAATAAACATATATCTAAGTTTAGAGTTTTGCAATTAATTAAAATGTGCTGGCACATTTGAATGGCTTCTTTAGTTTAAGAACCATATATAACACTGATATTGAGGAGTAAAACATTCCTCATTAAAAAAATACCATAAATTTAATAAAAAATCAAAAAATTTCCATAATTTTTGTTTTATTTTTAGAAATAATTTTTAATTTCTCAATCATCTGATTCTATTTTATCAATTGATCTAATTATATAATCTACCATTTCATCAATTTTAAAACTATTAAAAAAACCATACTTCTTATCAAAAAAAGGCTGTAGATATTTTAACATTTGATTATATTTAGTTAGTCATGCATTTGCGATTGTATTTAATTCACTAATCGCTTCTCTTGTTTTAGTAGTTTTAATTTCAGATTGAAGATCTGGATTTAATTTGGTATATAAATTATTTGATTTTGACACTAATCATTTTTTAAACATTATAAAATTGGGGATACCTGTTTTTAATAATGGTGTAACTAAATACTTATGACCCTCATTTTTATAATTAGATCAAACAACTTCTGAGAATCCATTATCATCTGATAAATTATTTTGAAAGAAATTTCTATCTTTTTGGTTTGAAGAGTCGAAAATTCTAATCCTTGAAATGTAGTTTTTGGGCAAATTAAATGTTGAATAAGTGTTATGACTTCATCTTGAAATATCTTCAAACATTTCTTCATTTATAAAACCATTATTTTTAAAATAAAAAGTAGTCTGTGAATCTCATTTTATAAATATAAAATATACTAAGTCTAAAAAACTAATATTATTTTTAATTCACTTTCTAAAGACTTGAGGACTTAAAAATTTAACAATATTTAATTTTTGATTTTCAAGTTTATAGTTTCTTTGTATAAAATTATCTAATGATTTACAAATATATTCATAAAATCATCTTAGAATCAACATATCGATATTATATGTATAATTAAACTCTTTTTTTAAAATATAGTTAATAAGTCTTTTTATAGAAAATAATAAACCAGAACTTAATTTATTAGCTAAAATAAAGTCATTTTGTAATTCTATTGCAATCTCTTCAAAACTTTCATCATTTTTATTTATTATATAAAAATAACCCTTATTAAACTTTTTATAAATTATACTAATAACTCTAAAATTAACTTTAATATTTTTATAGCTCATTAATATATTTAAATAACTATTATTTTTATGAGTATGAATTTCTTTAATAAAATCATTATTTTTTGAAATGTTTAAAAGTTCATCAATAAGTTCGTTATAATTTTTTTTGGTTTTACCAACATAGCTAATTATTGCTAAATCAAGATTTATAACCCTTGTACTTGAATTACATATATATGTACCATATGCAAAATCACCCATCTTTTTAAAATTAATATTAACTTTTTTTAATTGTTGCTTTAAAATATTAAACTTTTCATTTATAAACTTTTGTATATCTCTATTTTGAATTGTTAGTTTTTTTACAGAACTATTAAATTTGTTAATTTCAATATTTAATTTCATAAATCCCCTTTATATAATCTCAAAATTGTAAAACTTTAAAAAAACTAAGAATGATCCGTTGTTTTTATCAAATGGATAAACTGTTTTAGTCATAACTTTTAAATTTATTTCATCATACATTTTTTTCTCTTTTTTTATTGAAAAATTATTAGTATCAAGTTTATTTTTTATATATGCTATTGAATCATATCAAAAAAATATTGTATTGTTTTTATTTTTATATAATTCTTTAAGATAATCTGTGCAAAATTCCATATAGAAATCTAAAAACCTTTTTATTGATTGATATGAATTAATATAAACTCAATTTAAATTTTTTAATTTTAATAAGTTATATAATCTTTCTGTTTGCTTATATTTTTTATAATATATTTGTTTGTTTTGTAATAATAATTCAACTTCTTTTTCTGACTTAAATACTTTATCAAAAGATTCATTAATTCAAATCTTAAAGTATTTATTTTTTATTAATTGTAATTGTAAATCTTGTAAAATTTCAAGTTTTAGTGTTAGAAGTTTCTTTTTATTTTCTTTATTAAATTTAACTTTTATATAAAAAAATAATAATTGTAGCTTTTTCATTGTAAGATTATTTAATATTCTGTAAATTTTAGTATACTCGAGAGTAAATGATCTTCGATACATTGTTTTTCCACAAATAATAATTGGCCAATCATTATGTTTAATTGATGACCTTATATTTATTGTGATAGTCTTATTATTAAAATATGTTTTGATAATTATTGAATCATAAAAATAAATAATTTCTTTAGATGCTGGTAAAGTGTATTTTTTTTCTTTTCAATAAACTTTAAAATTACTTTCTTTATAATAAATAGTTGTTAATTTATCAAATAAGATTTTGTTTGTATTACATATTTTGCAAGAAGCGAAATGGTCATTAGTTTTAAACTCGTTTTGATATTTGTTGTAAGTTTTTTTACTAACATAATTAATTGCAATTAAATCAATTGACAAATTTTTCTCAAAACTATAAATGTCATTAATAGAGTAGCTACCATGTTTTTTAACGTCCAAAAAACCTTTTAAGTTATTTTTTATTAAATAAAAATGTTTTTTTATAAACTGTGTAGTTTCATCATCTAATTTAACTTTATCTAACTGTTCATTTATTAATGAAATATTTTTAATTATATGTAAACTCTCTTCATTTTTAATCATTGCAAACCTCTTTACATATCAAATTCATATTTTATGCAACTTAATGCAAATAGTGGTGCAGTTTCTGCTCTTAAGATGTTATTACCTAGTGATACGGATTTAAAACCATTATTGTTTAATTTTATAACTTCTGATTCATCTAAACCGCCCTCAGGACCAATAATTAAGTTAATATTTTTACAATTTAATTCCCCTTTTAAAACATTTTTTAATGTTGTTCCCTCTTCATTTTCATAACACAATAAATTTAAACTTGATTTTTGTTTAATTATATCATTTACATTATATATAACACTTTTAACATTAGGTATATTTAGAACTTTTGCTTGTTTTGCTGCATTGTTTACAATAGATTGTCATCTAATAAGTTTTTTTTCCTCATCTTTGTTGTTTATTTTGACTACATTTCTTTTAAAAATAACAGGATAAATATTTGATACACCAATTTCTGTTGATTTTTGTAAAGCATAATCTCATTTTTGCTCTCTAATAACTCCCAAAAATAAGTTAATGTTAATATTACTTGCATTAGAAATTATTTCATCAATAATTTTTACAATGCATTCAGAATTATTAAATTCAATTATTTTACATAAATATTTTTTTTCCTTAAATACGATAATAACATTTTCATTTACTTTTAATTTAATAACATTTTTTATATGATGATAATCTTTATCTGTAATTATGAAGATATCATTTATTTTTGTTTCATTGAAAAATTGGTACATTTTATTTTCACCTACATAAATTATATTATAATAATATCGAGGTGAATAATGTTTGAATTCTAAATAATAATGTTTGTTTAGATTGGAGATTAAATGAAGCAAGTTGATGAAAATACTCCTAAAATAGAAGTTGCAAAGACTAATATTGATATGGATTATGAAATCAGCAAACTTAACAAAACAAGCAAATACAAAGGTTTGAGGAGTGAGACTCTAAACATAACCCTTGTCAGTTTGTTACTAAGTATGTCTACAGCTGTTAGTTTTATAAACGTTTTACTACCATTGGGAATTACAAATGTAAATATTGGTTTTTCACTAAAGTATTACATTATTGCTATAAGCTTTCAAGTAGTCGGTTTATACTGGGGTATGATAATAGGTTTGTTAGATGGTATTTTACAATTTATTATTTGAGGACAAAGTCCATTATTTAGATTTACTTCAAGTATTGGTTTAATGCTATGAGTATTATTATTTTGATTATTTTTTAGTAAATTATTTTGCGTTTATAAAGTTAAAACAAATTTTAAAAAAACTACTAATTTAACAGTTAGTGCATTATTTGTTTTTATAACCGCACCCTTAATTTCAGCCATATTAAAGGCATTTCAAAGGTATGTTGAATTTGGCAATTTATATGGTGTAATTGCATTTTTTGAATCATGAATCAGTTTTATGATTTTTGATCTATTTGCAATTGTTTTATTCACACTCACTACAATAAGAATTCAAACTATAATAGATAAAAAATGAAAATAAAAAACTTTGAAACTAATTAATTTTTATTGGTTTTCAAAGTTTTTTTATTTAAGTATTTTAATTTTGAAAATATAATATGAAGAAATTGTCAATAATAAATCAAATAATAATCAGCTAATAATTATAATTATATAATTTGAACTTCCTTTAAAATGAATATCTTCGCTAAATATAGGAGTTGCTTTTTTATTTTCAATATTATTTTTTGAGTTATTAATCAAATCCCTAATAAAATTTGAACTTACTCTGGTTCTTGGTAAAAACCACATAAAATTAGCATTTGCATTATTATAAATAATTTCTTTATATAACAAGTTTTTATTAAGGTTTAAGTAAATTGTAGAAAAATTCCCTAAAAAGTTGAGGTTATATTTATAGTCTAATTTTTTGTAATATAACTCATAACTATTTAACAGCTCTTCAATAGTTATATCTTCATTATCATTACTTAATATATCAATACTTAATATGTTAAAGAAAATTTGATCATCAAAATAAATCATATTTGTGTATAGTTGCATAATTAAATAATTAAGAATCATGAGTTGTGGTAATTCATTGTATAAGTTAAATATTTTTTCATTACTTTCATATAAATATTCTTCTGAATCATCGTCACTTTCATTAAAAAACATCATTCTAGAGTCTTCAACAAATATATGTTCATATATACTTGCAAATTGACTATTTATTACTCTTTGGTTTGATAAAGATCATCAATAATCATTAAATATTGTTTTAATATATTCTAATAATGGAGATAGTGTTTTTAATTCATCTAAACTTTTTAAATAATTTATGTAACCTGAGAAATTAATTAAATTTACTTGATCAACTGTTTTTAAATTTAGAAAGAAATTAAAATCATAATCACTTTTTGGATTAGTAAATAAATTGTAATACCTTAAAGAACTCTTATAAATTGGGTCGAATATGGTTTTATATATTTTTCAATCTTCAATAACTGATTTGTTGTTAATATTTAATAAATTTAATTGGCCTAAATATAATGCTCTTTTAAAAGCACTTAATCTATTTGTACTTGTTTCGCCCTCTTTTAATTTATAATCTAAAATATCAGCAATTGGGGTAAAGTCTTTTAAACTTTCATCATTTATATATTTAACTGCTTTATTAGTAATATCTGTTTTAAAATTAAATTTTATTAATTTATCATTTTGATAAAATTCATTAAAACCAGAAAAATTATTTTCAACTTTTGATAATATTGAAGTTATTAAAGGAGAAAAGGAAATGATTAAACTAATAAAAACTGTACTTATACTACATTTTAGTTTTGAAAATAATGAAGTAAAAATAGAAAACAATGGTAAAACAAATAGTGATAAAAACTATAAATAAGTTACTTGGTTAAAAACTACGTTAGAAACTAAATTAAAAGATAAATTTGACAAAAATAATAATGGTATTGATATTAATAAATAAAAAGTTATGTAAGTAAAAATTACAATAAAAGAAATTAATAATCTAATTAAATATATGTATTTTGTATTGATGCCAGATCTCTGTTCTATTTTAATTAAATCTTCTTCACGTTGCTTATTGTAAAAAAAATAACAAATAAAAAAAATGAAAATGCATTGTAATAAAGTTGCTATTATATAATAAAATGATTTATAAAGAGTATTGAACAATAAATAATCATTAATGTTGTTAAAATGAAATAATTGTAGAGAAATTATTGTTAAATGAAATACTAAAAATATAGTACTTATTATATATAAAGGAATATATTTTAATAAATTTATAAAATTTATTTTAAATAACATAATAAATATAAAAATCTTTTTTGTATCTTTTTTAATTAAATTTTGTTTCATAATTAAACCCAATCTATTTTTTTAATAAAGTAAAAGTAAAATAAAGAATTAAAAGTTATTGTACTAATTAAAATAATTGATAAGTTTCAAAGATATTTATTATTTACGTTCAAAGTCAAAGGTAGATTAAACAAATTAAAAGTTTTACTATTCATAGTACTATTATTGACACTTTCATATGCATCTAAATAAAACTCTTTATTTAAGTTATTTGTAAATGAATAACCTACTAATCAACTAAAATTACTATTTGTATTAAAAAAGTCATCAATAGTATTACCAGAATTTTTATAATAATATATTGAAAAAGTATTGAATAAATTTAAATTAAAATATTTATTAATGCTTAAATTATTTTCGTTATATCAGTTTAAGTAATGAACGAAATCATAATCATAACTATCTTCATTACTAAAAAAGTCGGACTGTTCAATAATTCTAATGAACTCTTGAAAATCAAAATTAATCGAATAATTATATAATTGTAAAATAATATAATTAAATATCATTATTTCAGGTTTTGATTTATAAATTTGAAGTATTTCACGATTTAAGCCTAAAAAATAATCTTCATCTAAACTATTATCAAAAATACTATTATTTTCTAAACTGAGAATAGGAAATATAGATATTTTAGGTATATTTGAAATTAAGTAATAGTAACGTTCGTAAACAAAAGAAACATATTTTATTATTTCTTTAACTGATAAGTCGAGATTTGATTCTAAAAGATAATATATAAAATCATCAAATTTGTTTAACTTTTTATTTTGAAGATTTTCTATACCAGAAAAAAAATAATGATCATAAATTTCATTGTAATTGACTTTAGAATTATAATTTTTTGATATTTCAAAAACTGGCTCTAATATAAGTTGTGATATTTTTCAATCCCCTATTATTTTTTCATTATTTATGTCTAATAAGTTTGATTGTCCTAAAAATAATACTCTTGTTAATAAATCACTTTTAATTTGTTTACTATTGTTTGTAGGTAAATTATTTATAGTGCTTTGAAAAATATTCAAGTTGTTTTCAAAAGGTGAGTTATCATTTAAAATATCATTTAAATAAAAACTTCTTTTAACTATTTTTTGAAAATCATAAGATAATGAGTATTTTAAATTTACTTTGGAAATGTTATTATAATACAAATTATTTATGCTGTAAATATTATTAGGATTTTCAATTAGCTTACTTATTGATGGTGATAAACTTAATATAAAAACTAATAAAAACTTTGTTATTATCGTAACAACATTCTTAAGACAAATCGATAGAAAACAAATTAATGGATAAATAACAATTGTAAATATAGATATATAGAAATAAATTTGTATTACATTATTTACAAAGAATAAAATATTTTCTTTTAAAATTATTATAGTTAAAAAGTTAATTATTAAATTAATTATTATAAAACTACATAACAAAATTAGAGAAACAACATATCTAACAAAAAAGGATTTAAACTTTGTTATTCCTGAGTGTCTTTCCAAATTAAGCAATCCATTGTCAATATGATTTCGAAATAACTTATAAGAAATAATGATTAAACAAGTACCATATATTAATGTTAAAAATATAAATCATATACTTTTAATATTTATAAAACTTTTCGAAATATTAATAATAGAATTACTTTTAATTAAAACAATCAATATTATCAACTCTTGTATAACAAAAATAAAAGTGAAAAGAGCTATTAAAGTTTTATTTTTTATTAAAAGAATTAGATTTATTGCTAATAATAAGAAAAAAGATTTTTTAATATGTGTGTTCATTATTTAGATTTAAAAACTTTATTTAAATCTTCAAGTTGTATTTTTTTAGAACTAATGTAATTATTATATAAATCTTTTATATTTTCCTTATTACTATCAAATGATTGGTTATAAACAACTGAACCTTTATTAAGGATTACAATATGGTCTGATATTTCTTGTAACTCATCAAGTAAATGACTTGTTATAAGCATACTTATTTTTAAGTTTTTTAAATACTTAATTATAGATATAAATTCGGTTTTTGAACTAATATCTAAGTTTGCTGTTGGTTCATCAAAAAAAATATATTTTGGTTCCCTTATCAAGACACTTGCCATAATTATTTTTTTCTTTTGGCCAGCTGAAAGTTCTTTTATTTTTTTATTCATTAAGTTATTTATTTTTAACAAATCTACAATTATATTTAAGTTATCTTTATATGCTTTTTTAGATAAACCAATTGTTGCACAAATATAATTTATATAATCTTTGGACTTAATATTTAATGGTATATTATTTGAGTCAGGAAAAAATGCAATCTTTCTAAGATTATTATTTGTATGTAGATTATCTCCATCTATTAATATTTTACCAGAGTCGAGTTTAGCTTCTTTAAAAATAGCTTTTATAGTTGTGGTTTTGCCTGCACCATTTTCCCCAATTAAAGATAATAAACATGATTCTTTTAAATTAAATGATACATTTTTGATACCATCATTGTTTTTATATAATTTTGTAATATTTTTAACCTCTATCATTTAAAACCTCTTTTATGCAAACTTCCACAAAATTAATTTTATAAAAATATATTAAAAAAGATATCTAAAATAACAATTTGAAAGATATTTTATAAATAATAATAAATTTTATAACTAATTAGTTTATTAATTTAAAAAATAATTTTATACATTATTAGCTCAACATTTTAGAAAACTTTTACATAGATAGTTTATTTTTATATAAATTATATCTATAGTTAATACTAATTTAAAATTATAACTTTAATAATTAAATTTTTTTAGAAAATAAATTACTATATTAAATGAAACAAAATTATTTAATTTTGAAAAAATACTGTTTTTAAATTAGATACTATAAGTTAATAATCACTTTTAATTTTATAAATAACTAATGGAACAATTAATTAGTTTTTATTAAATGAATAATTAAACAATATCATATGATTTAAATTATATAGCTTATTAAAAAATTATAATTCAATAAAAAATTTTATTTAAATAATATAACTATTAAAAATGTAAAAATATATTGAAAGCAAAATACTTTAATTATGTTTATTTAATGAAAAATTTGTTAATGTTTTTTAATAAATTGTTAGATTAATACGAATTTTTGTGTTTGATCATGCATGAAAACTGTTTTTATTAATTATAAATTACTTTAATAATAATTATTTGTATAAATTAATTGAATATATGTAAAATAATTAAAATATAAATTTTTGCTTACACTTTATTATTTTTTAAACTTAAAAAACAAATACTCTATAATAAAAAATATTAATCATCAAAATATTTATTAATTAATATTAATACATTTTTTAATAACATAATGTTAATATTTGAATAATTAAAATTTTATGTATGTTTTATTTTTTACAATACTAATTATTTTTATTATTGATTGTAACTTCCACGGTATCATTGTAATCATTTTTTAAAATATTATTTTGTAATTTAAAATTTGATACAAAAACAATTGCAATTGAAAACACTACTGTAACACTATATTGAATTAAATTAACTATTGATTCAACTATCAATGTTGATGCATCTCATAATATATATGTATATAAATTATAAATAAAAATTCATAAGTAACTAATTATAAATATTATATGTATATTTACTTTTTTTCTTAATAACAGATAAGTTAGTCCAATTAAAATTTTTACCAATATAGTGATTGGTATAAAAATAGCTCCTCCAGCATAAAGATCAATCATAGAACCAGCTATAATTGCACTTAAAATTAATGTAAATAAATTTGTTTTACCTAACATTATTAGAAAAATAATATCAGAAAATTGTATAATAGATTTTCCTGTCATAGAAGCTATTGTAGAAATTGCAGCTCCCATAACAAACATAACTGCAGACAAAAGACTACATGTAGTAATGTTTTTTGTTGTTATTCATTTTTTCATTTTTTTTCCTCTTTTTTTAATTTTAAATATTCTTATAAATAATATGAACTATAATTAAATTGTTATAATTCTTAGTTATTATAACATTAAATTTATTTAATAAAGGGGTGTTTAAATGAAAATACTTATTATTGGTGGCGGTGCATCAGGTATGGGTGCTGCTGCTAAGATAAAAAGACTTAATCAAAATTATGAAGTTACTGTACTTGAAAATGGTGATTATGTTTCTCTTGGAGCTTGTGGTTTACCATATTATGTTGGAGATGAGTTTCAAGATTCTAATAATTTATTTGCGAGAACAGTTGAAAAGTTTCAAGAAACTGGTATAGACATAAAATTAAAAACAAACATAAAAAAAATAGATTTTAATAATAAAGAAGTTTTAACAACAGATGAAATCTTTAAATATGATAAATTAATAATTTCGACAGGAGCTAGTGCTTCAATTCCTAAAATTGATGGATTAAATGATATAGATTTTTTTAAACTAACTAAGTTTGAAGACGCATTAAGTTTAAAAGACACTATTAATAAAAGCGAAGTTAAAAATATATTAATAATTGGAGCAGGATTTATTGGGTTAGAAGTAGCTGAGAACTTAAAAAATTTAGGTAAAAAAGTTACAATTATAGAACTAGATAAAAGAATATCTTCAAATATTTATGATGAAGAAATTTCAAATTTAATAAAAGAAAACTTAATTTCAAATGATATAGATCTAATTAATGATAACTATGTTAAAAAGTTTAAAAAGCTTGACAACAAAATAATTGCAGAAATAAAAGATGGAGAATTGAGTTGTGATATTGTAATTGTTGCAACTGGTTTTAAACCAAATACTGATATATTTAATGATACAGAACTTAATTTATACAAAAATAATGCAATTATAGTAAATGAAAAAGGAGAAACAAATATTAAAGATGTTTATGCAGGTGGTGATTGTTGTGTTATAAAAAATAGAATTACAAATGATTATGTATATACACCTTTAGCAACAGTAGCTTCAAAACAGGCTAAAGTTATCGCTAATAATATTTGTAATATCGAATCTAAATTTTATGGAACTATTCAAAGTTCAATTATTAAAATATTTGATAAAGCTATTGCAAGAGCCGGTTTAACAACTGAAATGGCTGAAAAAAATAATATTAAAACTAAAGTTGCTTTTATAAAAGATAAAGATCATACAAATTATTTAAAAGGTCAGAAAGATATATATTTAAAACTTATTATGAACATTGAAACAAACGAGCTTATTGGTGCTCAAATGTTTGCTGACAAAAACTCAATACTTAGATTTTACTCACTATCAACATTAATATGGAATAAAACTAAAGTTAACGAATGTTTAGAACAAATAGATTTACCATATGCACCACCCTTCTCAAGATCATTTGACATAATTCATATTGCATTATCAAAATTAATTAACTAAAAGGTATAAAATATAATAAAGGAGGTTATAGTATTGATTTTAAATGATAACAAAAATGATATATTACGTGATTTTATTGCAATAAGTAAATGACAATCTGGTGTTGCAATTCTAATATTCATTTTATTACAAATTGGTTTTTGAGTATTTTTAAAAAAAATTAAGATTGCTTTTATGTATAGAGTAATAATTGGTATGTTATTAGGATTGGCTTTTGGAGTTGTAATACAATCAATTATTGGTTTTCCAAATAAAGAAACTCTAGAAAATAGTTTTAAAAATAGTGAAAGTGATTTATATTGGGTTAATGAATTAAACATTTGGTCAGGATTCTTTAAGAACATTTTTATTCGTGGTGTACTATTGCTAACAATACCAATAGTATTTATAGCAATATTTAAAATTACAGCTAAACCTGGTGAAACAGGCCTTGCTAGAATTACAGCAAAAGGAATTGCAATTTTACTTATAAATGTTGCTGTAATGTTTAGCATAACATTTTTTTTAGGACTTGCAACTAAAGTTGGCCAAGGTGTCTTAGGAGATCCAGGTGAATCAACAAGAGTTAAGGATAATGTTCCCTTACCTGAGATTATCTGAGAGTATTTACCACAAAATTTCTTTAGTGCGTTAGTGCAAAACTCAATTATACCTGTAATGGTAATCGCAGCACTTGCAGGTATGTCAGTTAAAATTTTATCAAAAAGAAATAAAGTTGAAATGGAGGCTATTGTAAAGGGAGCAGACACAGCATGAAAAATAACTTCTTCAATGCTTTCAACATTTATGAAAATAATGCCACTTGCTGTAATGTCTATGCTTTCTACTTCAATCACATCTAGACCTATAGGTGAATTAGCAAACATTGGAAAAGTTATTGGTATTGGTTATCTTGCAATTGCTATTGCAATTGCATGATTAACTCTTCAAATATTTTTATCTAGAATAAAAATTGGTTCATGATGAAAGGAAGCTTGAAGACCATTAATTCAAGGTTTTGCAACTCAATCATCAAATGCAACATTACCAGTATCGATGGAGACTCTTACAAAAATGAAAGTTAATGAAAAAGTAGTAAGTAGTATTCCTCCAATTTCTACAACAATGGGGTTGATTGCTTGTGCTGGTATACAATCAGGACTTGCTACAAGTATTTTATGAACAGGTTCTGATACAGTTCATTCCATGGGATTATTTACATTTTTTATAACTTCTTTATTTGTTACTATAGTTGCATCACTGGGTATAGCTGGTGTTCCAGGAACTGCTTCTGTTGTTACAATCGGTGTAATAGGTGGAATTGGTTTTGGAGAATTTATTGATGCTGTATTAAATGTTATTGCTCCTTTGGATGGTCTATTTGATATGGGTAGAACGGGTGCTAATGTGCTTGCAGGTGTAAGTACGGCGACAATTGTAGCTAAATCCGAAGGTTTAATTGAAGAGGGCTCAAATCTATTAACAACAAAAGGAATTGAACAACAAAAAACTTTATTATTTTTTAAAACAATTAAAGATGATAAGGTAAATAAAGTAAGGCTTTTAAAAAAAGAGTTAAGCAAAGATTTGAAACAAAAAGATTTGAATAATGAAGATAAATCAAAAATGAGATATGATACTTTGCAAAAAATTAAATCTGTAAAAATAGATTATATAGAAAAAAAGAAAGAGTACATGAATCAAAAAAAAGTTAGTGAAAGCTAAAACAAAAAACCTAAACTTTATAAGTTTAGGTTTTTTAATTAATAACTAAATAAAAACTGGAAAAAATGCTACTAAGATATTTTTATTTTTTTAAAGTAATTATTTTATATCTTTTAGTATTTTATCGATATTATTTGCATTATCTAATGATTTATCATATTCAAAAGTTAATTCAGGGACACTTCTCATGTCTACTTTGTTTGCTAATAGCATTCTTATTTCTTTTAAATTATGCATTAACTCAATTTTAACTTCTTCAAGGTCAAAATCTGGGTTTACATATGAATAGAATATTTTTGCATGACTCATATCACTTGATAATCTAACTTCATGAATTGTTAAAAATTTTATAAAATCAGTATCATGAAACTCTCTTTGTAGAATTAAAGTTAATTCTCTTAAGATATTTGATTGAGCTCTTTCTAACTTAACATCTTTTGGCATTTATTTCACCTCTTCTATACTATATGCTTCTATAATATCATTTTCTTTAAGATCATTAAAGTTCTTTATTGTAATACCACATTCTTGACCAGTTCTAGCCTCTTTAATATCATCTTTATTGTTTCTTAAAGATGCCATTTCACCAGTATAAATTACTATACCATCTCTTATTATATGTACTTTTGAACCTCTAGGTATAGTACCACTAACTACTCTGCATCCAGCGATTGTTCCTACCTGTGAATGTCTAAATAATTGTCTAACTTCTGCTTCACCTTGAGGTTTTTCCTCATATACTGGGTCAAGCATACCAGTTGCTGCTTCTTGAATTTCTTCTAATAGTTTGTATATTATGTTGTGAAGTCTTATTTCTATCCCATCTTCTTCAGCTTTTTGTCTAACTTGAGCATTTGGTCTTACATTGAAACCATAAACTATTGCATTTGAAGCTAGTGCCAATGTAATATCACTTATTGATATAGCCCCAACTGTTGAACGAATTACATTAATTCGAACACCTTCAATGTTAATTTTAAGCATTGCATTTCTAACTGCTTCTACAGTTCCTTGTACATCAGCCTTAAGAATTATGTTTATGGATTTTAATTCACCTGCTTCGATTTGATTTTTAATAGAATCTAATGTAAATGCAGTACTTTTATTTCTAGACTCGTTTGCTTGTTTTTCATACTGAGCTTTTGCAATATCTCTAGCAATTCTTTCTTCTGAAACAACTATAAACTTATCACCAGCTCTTGGAACTTCATTTAAACCAACTATCAATGCTGGTTGACCCGGACTAACCGTTTTCAATTTCATTTTATTTTCATTTTCAATGTCTTTTACTGTACCATATGTTGCACCAGCAATAACTATATCTTTAATGTTTAAAGTTCCGTTTTGCACAAGAACTGTTGCAATTGGTCCTCTGTTTTTATCTATATGTGCTTCGATAACTGTACCCTTTGCATATTTATTAGGATTTGCTTTTAAATCCTTAAGTTCAGCCAATAATAAAATTGTTTCTAATAATGTATCAATACCAACTTTTGTTTTTGCAGAACCTTCAATAAATGGTGTATCTCCACCATATTCTTCAGCTACAATACCAAATTTCATTAATTCCATTTTAACTTTACTTGGATCAGCACCAAGTTTATCAATCTTGTTAACAAATACAATAATTGGAACATCAGCTGCTTTGGCATGGTCAATTGCCTCTTCAGTTTGTGGCATAACACCATCATCTGCTGCAACAACTATAATTACAATATCAGTAACTTCACTACCCCTTGCTCTCATTTCAGTAAAAGCCTCGTGACCTGGGGTATCAATGAAAGTAATTTTGTTTTTATTTATACTTGTTTGATAAGCACCTATGTGTTGAGTAATTCCCCCAAACTCACCTTCAATAACGTTTGCATTTCTTATAGAATCTAATAATGTTGTTTTTCCATGATCTACATGTCCCATTATAGTGACTATTGGTGGTTTTGTTTTTAAATCATCTGGATTATCATCTTCTTCTAATGTTTCAAATATGTTTTCTTTAGTAATGTTAGTTTCTTTTTTAAAATCATAACCAAGTTCTAAACATAACTCACCCATTTGCTCTTCTGATAAGGTAAATGTTTGATTAACCATAATTCCTTTTGTAAAAAATATTTTAACTATAGATGCTGGTTCTTTTCCTAACTTACTTGCAAATTCAGCGATAGATAATGGTTCTGTAAAAATGAAAACCCCATCAATTAATCCTGTTTCTTTGGTTTCTTTTAGTTTATTTTTTATAATTGTTGTATGTGCTTTAGACTTACTCTTATTTGTTTGTTTGTTATTTGATACCTTTTTTTTATTTTTATTTGTCATACCACCATCTCCTTTTTGTTTAAATATTTTTTAGTATTAATTTAATGAAATTTTGATCTTGAATGCCAATTATTTTTATATTTGTTTTACCAATTGACTTACTTAGTTCTATTCCATTTATTAGATTATCATAATAAGGAACATTATAAAAATTACATTTATTTTTTATTTTTTTATGTTGACTAATACCAATATCAGAAGCAATAATAACCAAACTAATTTTATTTTCTTTAATTTTTTCAAATAATTTAATACCATATATTAATTTATTAGCAGCTGAAACCAATCCTAAAGCATTTAATAATTTATCTTTATTCATTATTTATTATTTTTAATAAATCTTTTTCAACATTATCATAAATACTGCTTTCAATATGAGTTCTATAAGACCTATCTAATAAGTTTTTTTGTTTAATTTTTTTAATTGATAATTCACTAGGATAAATATAAACACCTCTTCCATGTGCATTTTTTGCAATGTCAACAAAGATTTGTCCATTTTTATTTTTAACTATTCTTAATAACTCATTTCTTGGTAGCCTTTTATTTGAAGATATATCTTTTCTTAGAATGTTTCCATTAATTTGTTTTGCCATAGTAAACACCTATATTTAATAGTTTGACTTAGATTCTCTTCTTTTATTAGTGTTTTCAATAAAATTTGTTGTTTCTAATTCTTCTTTTGTTATATTACCATTTCATAATATATCTATCTCTTTTTCAATAGCCACATTTAAAGAATAAATATTTATCTTCATATTCACAAGATTAGCAACTAATCTAGCTGCCATTCCTTTTTTACCAATTGCAAGAGATAATTGTTCATTAGGAACAACTATAAAACATTCATTATTATCTTCATCGATATCAATACTAATTACCCTTACAGGAGTTAATGAGTTCATAACAAAAGTTTTTTTGTCTTCATCAAATAATACTACATCAATTTTTTCGCCATTTAATTGTTTTGTTACATTTTTAATTCTCGAACCAGAAGCACCAACACAACTACCTATTGGGTCAACATTTTCTTCATGTGAAACAACTGCAATCTTTGCACGTTTTCCAGGCTCACGAGAAACAGCTTTAACTTCAACTATACCTTCCATTATTTCTGGAACTTCTATTTCCATTAATTTGGCTAAAAAATCTGGATGAATTCTAGTTGCTGATATTTGAGAATGCTTGTTATCTTTTGAAATTTCTTCAATATAAAATGAAATAATGTCATCAATATTAAAATATTCACCTGGAATTGTTTTTTTATTTCAAATTGGAATTATAACACCGTCAACTTCAACTAAATAACTAGTTTCAGTAACGTCTTTTATTGTGCCACCAACTATTTCATGATTTCTTGGTAAAAATTCCTCATAAATCATAGCTTTTTCAGCTTCTCTTATTTTTTGTTTGATAATTTGTCCAACTTGCATAACTGCCAGTTTAGAAAACTCAACAGTAAATTCTACATTTTCATAAACTTTATCACCGATTTGTAGTTCTTCACCATATTTATTACGAGCTTCATCTAATTCAATTTCTAATCATTCATCATCGATTTCTTTAACAATAACAAGTTCTTTATAAACTTTTATAGTTCCAATGTTTTCATCTATTTCTACTTTTATTATTGCTTCTGGGTCAAAAAACTTTTCGTAAGCTTTTTGAAAACCATCCTTAATACCTTCAAATATAATTGATTTGTCTATCTTTTTATCTTGTACTATTTCATAAATTGCATCTAGCAATTTTGCACCATCTATCATGATTGTCCTCCGTTTCAAATAGAAAAGAAGACTTGCGCCTTCTTTTTAAAAAATATGACTATCTATATTATACATATTTTTAATAAAATTAATTATTAAAAACAAGACTTTTATAAATTTCTAACATTTCTTCAGTTGAAGTGAAATAATCAACAATCTGTAAACCAAATTGTAAAGCTGCCCCAATTGAAGAGCCTGTAATAATATTTTTATCAGTGATTGCTGCAACATGTGGTTTTCTAATTGCCTTTTCTAATCCCTCAACACATCCTGGATAATGCGTTACTTCTACACCATCTAAGATACCCAATGTCCCAAGAATTTGGGGTGCCGCACAAATTGCTGCTATTGCTTTTTCACTATCATTAAATTCTTTTATTTTATTTAGTAAAAGTTCACACTTTTTTAGATTTTCTACTCCTAAACCACCACCAGGTAAAACTAAACAATCATAATCATTAAAATTAAGATCTTTTATAAGTTTATTGGCAATTACATTTAATCCATGTGCTCCTTCAACTTTCAAGTCATCGTTTATTGAGACCAAGTCAATTTTTTCAAAACTCCCAGGAAACATTTTTTTTGATCTATTTAAAACATCATTAGTAGCTACCATTTCTGTATCTTCAAATCCAGTTGCTAGAAAAATTGCGATATTTGCCATTTTTTTACCTCTTTTCATATTATTATTATATAAATTTTATATAATAAAATAAATAGTAAAAGGTGAATATATGGGTATATTTAAAACAATTAAAACTGCATTTAATATAATTAGTTACAAAGATACAACAAAACTAGTTAGTAATAATTCAATTAAAAAACTTGTTCATAACAATAATATAACAGACATAACAATTAGAACAATAAAAAGTCCATTAGGTAAGACATCAAATTTAATATTTAAGGACAAGTTCAAGCAAGAAGTTGGATTCAAATTTGTTTACTCTAAAGGTTTTAACTCATTTGGTTTTAAAGAAAAAGTAGATGTTATATTTTGCAACATTCATTCTCAAGTAATAGCTATTTACACTAATCTTAAACCTAACAAATTTACAAGCAAGTATGAAGATGCATATTCAGTATTTGTTCTTACAGGAAATACTAATAAGTTTTTAAACATTAAATTAAATGATTTTCTAACAACATCAAAATAAAAAATCTCATAATTAAATGAGATTTTTTTATTAAGTTTATTATTTTTGTTTATTTATTGATTTTATTATTTTTGTTTATTTATCGATTTTATTATTTTTGTTTATTTATCGATTTTATTATTTTTGTTTATTTATCGATTTTATTATTTTTGTTTATTTATCGATTTTATTATTAAATCACTATATTCTTTTGTTGCATCTAGTAATTTACTTGCATCATATTTATTTATATTATTAAAATAATTATTTGAAGCTTCTTTTAAATATTCAACTTTAAAAGCATTTTTAATTTTTGTTGCATCATCAGATTTTAAAATGTTATTACCATCCTTTGAGATGTCACCAGGTGTTCAAATTGTTTTACCCATAATGTCTTTAGTACCAAGTAAATCTTTAACATCTTTACCATCATCTAATGTCATACTTAAATTATTTTCTTCATAATAGGTTTTAATATTTTTTAACACAGTTTCATTATTATAATACTGCTTTGAACTTGCGATAGCAACTAAAGTACTATCAACAATATTTTTTTCTGCAGATGTAATAAAATAATTTGAATAAGAGTTAGAATAAGCTTCAGCTTGATTTGTATCAACACCAACAACTTTGATACTATCTTGAGCATTCTTTTGTTTTATAACACCTAATAAATCAGCAGTTTGAGGTCCTGCAACAGGCATAATAACGTTTGGATTTAAAGTTAAGAGAGCTTCAGATATTGTTTTACCATCTCCGGCCATAAATGATCCAGAATATCAATTTTTATCACTTTCATTCTCAGGTCAACTACTTTGAGCCATCTTTGCCTCAATTTTTTTGTATTCAGTTTCTTCAAAGATTGAGTCCAACAGATTATTTCCTTCTTCATTTCTTATTTGATTATAAACATCTATTGCAGCTAGGAAACCAACCATAAATAATTCAACTGCATAATAATTTGATTGGCCACCAAATGTTGCTAAAACAACTTTATTATTTATTTGTTTTCCATCTTTTATTGTTTGATAAATTGATGCCATACCTGCATAAAAACCAGACATATCTGCTTTATACAATAAACCAATTACATTAGACAATCCTTCAGGTTCTCCATCAATAATAATTTCAGTGGAATCTTCACCCAAGGTATCTGAAGCTATCTTTAAATTTTCTCCTGAATGGTGAAAACCAGGTAAAATTGCTACTTTTGCTCCTGCTACTTTAGCTTTACCATAACCATGAGGTATTTCAGATACATTTGGAGGTTCATTAAAACCGATTCCTGAATATGCTCCATCTTTATTAACTTCTGAAATTTCTTTAATAAATTTATCTCCAGCGTTTTTTCCACTTTCGTTGAAGGATTTATCTGATACTCTACCAGCATCAGTTATTAAAAATATTTCATTAAATGATTTATTATTTCCACATGCGACAGCTGTTAAAGCACTACTTGAAACAACTGTAATTGCTAAAAGTCCACTAACTAGTTTTTTCATTTTATTTCTCCTTATTTAAAGATACATAAAAAAATGGAATAAAATTTAACTTAAAAAAATTAATTTTATTCCTCCTTTTATGTGTCTTACAAATATATTTAAACATAAATATAGAAGTTTTATTAATATTATTTATCTTTTTGATTCATCATATGGTTGACCAATACTTTTTGGCGGTTTTGAATACTTTGAAATTGTAACCATTGTTATCAAAGAAAGTAGAAATGGTAAAATGTTAAATATATTACTGTTATCTTTTATTCATTGATCATTTGTTAGATAAAAAATTCTTTCACCAATTGTGAAAAATAATGAAAAAATAAATGATGCAATAACAGTAAATCTAATCTTTCATTGTCCAACAATCATAATAGCTAATGCAATAAAACCAAAACCATTAACAGTACCAAAGAAGTTACCATTATTTTTTATAATTACAAAACAAGCTCCAGAAATACCTGCAATCATTCCACTAACTATAACTGCTAGATATCTATATTTATAAACATTAATACCAACAGCACTTACAGCATTAGGGTTTTCACCAACTGCAATATGTCTATTTCCTGTTCTTGTAAATGAAAAGTAAATTCCTGAAATTCCTGTTACTAAAAATGATATTAATAAATAAATTGTAAATACATTATTTGCCCCTGAAAAAGAAATTATTGAATATCCCGCAGTAATTAATGTACCATTTGATTCTGTTCATCCTCTAGAAGTAGTCAAAAACATTGCTAAACCTTGTGCAAAAAGATTAATTGCAGTACCTGATACTATTTGGTCTGCTTTAAGTTTAATTGATGCAAAAGCATGTAATAAAGCAAATAAACCTGCAACAATAGATGCCACAATTATTGGAACTATTTGCATAATATTTGAAGATTCTACTTTATACAATTTACTTCCAACTATTGCATAAGTTAATGCACCAACAACCATCATCCCATCAATACCAACGTTGATAACTCCAGATCTTTCTGAAATAATACCGGCAAGAGATGCTAAAGAAAAAATTACGAAGTAAATTGATAAAGATTCTAAGATTAGATTAGATGCCATATTTTTTAACCACCTCAATTCTTTTATTATAATGTTCTTCTTTAAGTTTAAAACTATCAAGTTCATAAAAAGGTTTTTTATTATTTTTGTCTTTTGAAGTGTTAAGTAATTTATTTTTATAAACTGTATTTAAATTTTTAAGATTATCTTTGATATCCTGAACATTTGATTTACATTTTTCTAATAATTCTTTTTTATATAAGTTGTAATTTTGTATTTCTAAATAACTTTTTTCATGCATTTTGCTTATCAACATTTTCTTTTTGTTTTTGTAATCTAAACGATTTTGTAAAATTAATTCTTTATTCTTTCTATTATTTAAATTAAAGTTTCTATATTCTTTTTTAAGTTCTCTTAATTCATTAATATTTTGATTAACAAATAATATAAATTTGTTTAGTATTTCATATTTCTTCAGCACCAATAAATTTTTTTCTCTTTTTTTATAACCTTTTAAAGAATAAGTTTTAAATGTGTTTATTTTATTTTCTCAAATAAAGTTTAAGTTTTCTTTTTCAGTTTTAATATTGTAACTAAATAATTGTTTTAGCTCTTTTTTTTGATTTTTATAATTAATTTGTAATTTTGAGAGAGAGTTTATATATTCATCTTTCGCTAAAGTTTTTTTATTATTAATTTTAAAGTTTTTTATTTCTTTTTTAATTTCTATTAAGTCTTTATTAGATAACAATAATAATCTTTGTTTTCTTAAACTGTATAATTTAGAATTACTAATCATTCAAGTTTTTTTAAACTCATAGCTATATAAAATAAAAAATCTCTTATAAAAATAATTATAAATATTAAGTTTATAGAATAATGCTGATATACCAGCACCATATGTAATTGCTCCAAAAACTAAGTTAGAAACATCTTTTGAAAGCAATGGAAACTCAATTGATTTTGCAATGTCTGAACCATTTTTTAAAATAGCTCATAAAAATGCGACTGGTAAAATACCAAAAAAATTACTAAATGCAACCAATGCAATGGGTATAGCATCAAATCCTATTGAAGGTAATTCTGATATTTTTCCAGTTGTTAAACTTAACTCAATAGTCATATAATATATAAACCCACCCAAGCTAATAAATACTCCTTGTAATGCGGTTGTTAATATTACAAAATATTTCATATTTATTCCTGCATATTTTGCAGCTGTTGGTTGTTTACCTGAAACTTTAAATTTATAGCCAAATGTTGTTAGATTTACTAATATATATAAAATTAAAACTGATATTATTGTTAAAATTACCCCAAATATTCATACATTATCACCTATAGAAAGTCAATTAGTATTTAATCTTTCAGTAGTGTGATTAGTGCTTCAATTTCAACTACTTCTATCAAATAATCAATTAGCAAAAATTCATACAATTCAATTTAACATAACAGTTGTAACAACTTCATGAATATTGAAACTTACTTTTAATATTCCAGATATTAAAGATACTGCCATTCCTGAAAATATAAATATAAAGAATACAGCAATTACAAAAGAATTGTCAACATCCTTAAAATCCATACCAGTTGAGTCTGCTTTATTACCAATTGCAAGAACACTTAAAGCCATACCTATAACAGCCTGTCCTGTTCCACCCATGTTAAATATACCTATTTTAAAACCAAGTGCTAATCCAATACCCATTAATGCATATGTAGAAAAGTAATTAATTGTTTTAGGTAAAAATGATGATGTACTTGATTGTAATGAATAATCAATTGAAGAGAAGATAAATTGAAAACCATTTTCACCATTAATAAAAATAATTATAATTCCGATTAATAATCCAAATAAAATTGATAAAATTGAAGCTTTTATAATCCCTAACTTACCTTTGTTTTTTTCTGAAGAGAAGAAATTTAAGAAGTGTTGTTTTTTTATTCATAATTTAGTGTTAACTTTCATTATACTTTCTCCCCCATCATCATTAAACCAATTTTATCAATGTTAATTTCTTTACCAATTAACTCACCAACTTTATTACCTGAGTTCAATACAACAACTCTATCTGACAATGCAAGAACTTCAGATAATTCATAAGAAACTAATAAAATTGCCTTACCAGAGTTTTTAGCATTAATAATTTGTGAGTGTATAAATTCAATTGATCCAATATCTAAACCTCTAGTTGGTTGAAATATTATTATAAGATCACTGTCTCGTTCAAGTTCTCTTCCTACAATTGCTTTTTGTTGATTACCACCAGATAATTGTCTTGCAATTGCAAAACCAGATTGAGAGTTTCTTACATCATATTTTTCTACAATTTTTTGTCCATATTCTTGAACTGCATTAAAATTTATGAAGCCAAAGTTACTAAATTTATTAGAAGATATATCTTGTAATACCATATTATTTATAAGATCACTATCCAAAACTAAACCATGTTTGTGTCTATCTTCTGGTATATGACTCATTCTATACTTACTATATCTTTTACTTATAGATACTTTGTTTATTAAATGATTATTGACATAAATTTTACCTTTTTTTATTTTTGAAAGACCTGTTATTGTATTAACTAATTCCGCTTGTCCATTTCCTTCGACACCAGCAATAGAAACTATTTCACCTTTAGAAACTTCTAATGAGAAATTTTTTAATGCTTCAACTTTATGATTGTTTTGATTTAAAACGCTTAGATTTTCAACTTTTAAGACAATATCTTTTCTAATTTCCTTATAAGTATTATGTATGTTTTTTAATTTTCTTCCAACCATTGCTTGAGCAAATTGTTCAACATCAGTATCTGCAACATTGAAAGAATTAACTACCTCACCATTTCTTAACACTGTTGCAGTATCTGCAACTTTTTTTATTTCTGCCATTTTGTGAGTAATAAAGATAATTGTTTTGCCGCTTTTTTTTAATGCAATTAAAACTTCTAAGAATCCTTCAATTTCTTGTGGCGTTAAAACTGCAGTTGGTTCATCAAAAATTAATATATCTGAGTCTCTATATAAAGCCTTTAAAATTTCTGCTTTTTGTTGAGATGCAACAGAAGAATTAATTGGCTTTTTTAATAAATCAATATTAAGATTGTATCTAATCATTATTTCTGAAATTTTTTTAATAGTTTCTGACTTATTGACAAAAATATTAAAATAAGTTTTCTCACTACCTAAAGAAATATTTTTTCAAAAAGGGTAAGTATCAATTAGTTTAAAATGTTGATGAACCATTCCAATTCCAAGATTATTTGCTTTAATTGGACTAGTTATAACTTGTGCTTGGCCATTAATATATATTTCACCAAATGTAGGTGTGTACATACCAAAAAGAATTGACATTAATGTTGATTTACCAGCACCATTTTCACCAATTATTGCATGTATTTCACCTTTTTTAACTTTTAAATTTATTTTATTATTTGCAATGATTTTTTTATTAAAAATCATTGTTATATTTTTCATTTCAATTGCTAAATTAGCGCTCATATTTTCTCCTAAAAATAATTACATTATTATTTAATCATAAAGAGTATGTAAAAAATATTAATATAAAAAAATTACTAAATTTTAACTTTAAAAAATAGTAATTTTATTTTAAAACTGTATTTGCAAGCTCATCTAGTGCATCTTTTTTTGCTTTTGTTCAAAAATCAACAGCTAGAAATTTATCAACAATTCTAGTAGATATATGTAAATCTTTAAAATAGAAGTTTAATTTATTAAAACGAATACAAATGTGTCCTATAGTTATAGCTAAAAAGTCATATCCATCTTCGATTAATTCTTTTCCAGTTTTGTCTTTAAATTCTGGATAACCATATGTTTCATACATAGCTCTTCGCATAGTTTCTACACCAGGATCATATCACTCGTTTATAACATAGTCTTTCAATTCTTTTATTTTTCTTTCACCTTCATCACCAAGTTTTTTTCATACATTAATTACATGTTCTTCAAAAAATGGGGCAAATCTTTTTATTCCCTCATCTAATGATGGATAAAACATTTGGAACGGTTCAACTCCGTCTACTTCAACGTGTGCTAAAAATCAAGGTTCAGGGAATGATACAACTCCTATTTGTTCTGAGCTAATTTGATAAATTTTTTCACTCATAAAATACTCCTTTGATTTATTTAATTATATCATAATTTAATGTTCTATTAAACATAAGTCCTATTTATAAACACATATAGTACTAACACTATAATTAATAATAATGGTATTAAAAACCATAATAATCAAGTTTTAGATTTTCATTTCGTTGCATAACCTGATACCTTTTTCTTTTGTTTAGGTAGTTTTGCTGGAACAATTTTTATTGGAACTTCTTTTTGTTCATTTACAAAAGAGGATTTCTTTCACATATTAGATTCTTTTACTTTAGGTAGTTCTTCTTCGTGCTTTTCTTCAAACTTATGAGGTTTATTTTCCTTAGCTTTTTCTAAATCTTTATCAATTAATTGTTCTTTTTCATTTTCAGCTAATAGTGGTTCATCTGAATCAGGTAGTATTTCAATATCACCACCTGTAACTCCTCTTAAAGTGTCAATAAAATGTTTTAATACTTTTTTACTTGGAGTTGCAAATGTTATACCATTACCAAAACTATCATTTTGTAATGAAACATAATTTAATTTTGAATCTGTCTTAGAGTATTGCACTAATATTTTTTGAAGTGAGTATGAATCAAATGGTAAGTATCTAATTTGACTGCTATTATAATCATCTTGAACTTCAATTGTAAAAGTTCTTTTAGATGTAATAAAAACAATTCCAATCATTTCTTCTTCATATCTCTTAAAACTTGCTCATAATGCAGATAATACCTTTTCATCTTCATCAAAGTAAGTTTCCATTTTCAATCATACTCTCTCAGCAATGTTCTTATAATTTGGTAATCAATTATAACCATTGCTTTCTAACTCTTGTTTTATATCAGTGACTGATTTCATCAAAAATACTCCTTTAACTATTTTTTGGTTTTATTAGTAAACCTATTATAAATATCAATTAATTTTTTTTCATAATTACTATGTAGTTTTGGTTTGAAATACTGCTTATTTTTTAATTTAGTTGGCATATATTGTTGGTCAACATAATCATTTTCATAATCATGAGCATATTTGTAGTTATTAGTTTCATTAAATTTAGAAGAATAATTATAATTATTATCTCTTAAAAAACTTGGTATTTCAGGAACATTGTTATTTTTTATATCACTTATTGCACTGTCAATTGCTAAAATACTAGAGTTTGATTTTTCACTTAATGCCATTTCAATTACTGCTAAACCTAATATTATTCTACCCTCTGGCATACCAATTTGCCTAAAAGCATTACAAGCGTTATATACTCTTACAGGAATAGTTGGATTTGCTAATCCTATATCTTCATACGCAATTATAATCATTCTTCTCATTAGTGTTTCATAGTCACCAATTTCTAATAATCTTGAAAAATAATGTAATGAAGCATCAACATCACTACCTCTAATAGATTTTTGAAAGGCAGATTTTAAATCATGAAATTCATCGCCATAACTTGAACCTTTTGCACTTTTTAAGAATTCAAGAGATGATGTAAAACTTTTATCAATTACTTTATCACTATATAATTCTTTAATAATTTCTAAAATATTAATCGCGAATCTAAAATCACCATTGGATCTTTCTGATATATCTAATAACCCACTTTCTTCAATTTTTAAATTTAATTTTAATTTAATAATTATTTTTTTTAGACCTTCAAATATATCTTTACTATCTAATTCTTTTAATTTTAAAATTGTACATCGACTTCTAATTGCAGGGTTTATAACAAAGTATGGGTTCTCTGTTGTAGTTATAAAAACTATTACTTTTTTAGATTCAATAAACTCTAAAAGATAATCTTGAATATTTTTATTCATTCTATGAAACTCATCTATTATTAATACTAATTGCTTTTCATTAGCTGATTTTATAAGACTTTGAAGTTTTTCCTTTTTATCATTGGACGCATTAAAAAAATCAAAATTACATTTTAAATCATTTGCTAAAGAAATTGCTAATGAAGTTTTGCCAACACCAGGAGGTCCATAAAATATAATATTAGTTAAGAAATTATTAACTATCATTTTATTAATTAAGCCATCATACTCATTTAATAAATGATTTTGACCAACAATATCATCAATTGTTTCTGGTCTTAATATTAAACTTAATGGTTTATTCATTAAAAAATTCTCGTCTATGAATTAGCAGCATCATGCAAATCCTTAAATCTTCCTGGTTTATTAATTAATTGCTTATAATTACCTTCTTGAATTACACCTTTACCTGATTCTAATACAAAAATTTTATCAACATTCTTTATAGTTGTTAGTCTATGGGCAATAATAACTGTTGTTTTATCTTTCATTAATTCATCTAACTGAGATTGTATTTCACGTTCAACAATGTTATCAAGTGCACTTGTAGCTTCATCTAATACTAATAACTCAGGATTTCTTAAAATCATTCTTGCAATTACTAATCTTTGTTTTTGACCACCTGATAATAATAATCCTCTTTCCCCTAAAATAGTATTATAATTTTCAGGTCAACTCATTATAATATTATGAACTTGTGCTTTTCTACAAGCTTCATGAACTTCTTCATCACTTGCATTGAAAAATCCATATCTAACATTGTCATAAACTGATCCATATATAATTTGTGGTTCTTGTTCAACATAACCAACACGACTTAAGTAACTCCTTAAATTTAAATCTTTTAAATTAACATCATTTATTAAAATACAACCCTCAGTAGGATCATAGAATCTTAATAATAATTTTGAAATAGTAGATTTACCACTACCAGTTTCTCCTACAAAAGCATAACTTTTACCCTTTTCAAAGTTAAGTTTTAAGTTTGGTACAATATTAATTTCAGGTTTTTCAGGATAATTAAATTTTACATCTCTAAATTCAATAGTATTAATGTTTTGATCAAATAATAAACCATTTTCTTCATTATCTGATAATATTGGGTCTTTAAATATTACTTCATATATTTTAATTGATGAAGCGGAAGCTCTTGAAAGACCTGGTACAATTGCAGCAATTTGTCATAAAGGTCTAGTTAATCCAGTCATTGCAGTTGTTATTGGAATAATAACTGTTATGAATTTATTTATATCTTCATTTCCATACAATAAAGCTGCTGAGGATATAACAAGTAAGTTTATTAAAACATCAGATGCTATTAAAATTGCTAATAAAGTACCATCTATTTTTGATATTGGTCTAAAAACTTTAATATATGGATTATGAAGTTTCTTTATTCTATTTTCTTCATATATTCTTGTAGCTGATGATTTAACTAACTTAATGGCATTTATCCTATCAACAACATCACCATTTATGTCTGATATAACATCACGAACAATAGAAACTTTTTTTTGATAACTTATTGTAATCATTATAATTATAAATCCTAACAAGTAAACACTTATTGATGATATTAATGCCAAATAAACATCAACAAAGAATAAAACTGTTGTTCCAAAAATAATAACCAATGGTGCTTGGATAATTCAAGAAACAAGACCTGAAATTTCATTACCAATAATATTTGTATCTCCTACTAATTTAGTCATTAACTTACCCGTTTTTTTGTCAGAATAATAAGATATGTCATATTCAAGTAATCTATTAATTGTTAACTTTCTCAACTCAACTTCAATAGTTACAGCTAATATAATTGAACAGAAGTTTCGTATAAATGTACAAATATACAGCAATACTAAATCAGCAATCGTTATACTTAATCAATAATATCAATATAAGTTATAATTTTTTCCTGCTATTTGTCCATTTTTAATTGCAAAATCATATTGAGCTTGATTTAAAGTTATATTAATTAATAATGAGTTTATGCTTACAAGTAAAGCGCTAAAGATGACTACACTTATTACTGTAAAAAACAATGCTTTATGTTTAAACCCGTATACCATAACTATTTTAAAAAACTTTAAAGTATGTTTTTTCTTCATAAAATTATACAATTTTTCATCAGCAGTAATCTTCTTTTTATTATTTTTAGTTGGACTAATTCTTGATGATTCAATATAATTTAAGTTATCTAATTTACCATTTACATCCATATTCTTTCTCCCTTAAATAAAGTATATATCACAAATTAAAAAACAACCTTTTAAAGTTGTTTTTAGTGAGATTTTTCAGTTACATTATCATTATTTGAGCTACTAATTGGCAATTCTTTTTCAAGTTCTTTTAATTTATCATTGAAAACAGCTTCGTATACTTCTGAATATTTTTGCACTAAATTAATTTCTAAATCCTTTTTAACTTCATCAGGAATATCTTCTATATCCTTTTTATTTTTAATTGGAATAATTATTTTTTTTAATCCACTTCTGTGTGCAGAAATTGATTTTTCTCTTAGTCCACCAATTGGGAACACTAATCCTCGTAAAGTAATTTCACCTGTCATTCCCAAATCTTTAGGAACAGGTTTATTGGTTAATGCAGAAATAATTGCAGTTGTTAATGTTATTCCAGCACTTGGACCATCTTTTGGTACAGCACCTTCTGGAACGTGTATGTGAACATCATTTTCTGAGAAAACCTCTTTAGGAATGTTAAATGCTTTATAATTAGATTTTACAAAATCGTATGCAATTGTTGCAGACTCTTTCATTACATCTCCTAATTTACCTGTTAGTATTAAACCACCTTTACCAGGGAAATGATTAACTTCAATTGGTAAAATATCACCACCGAACTGAGTATATGCAAGACCTGTAACAACTCCAATTTGGGATTCTTTATCTTTTTCAGTATGTTCAAATATTCTTTTCTTTAATAATTCATTAACAACTTTTGGAGTTACAACTAGTTTATCAAGTTCTTTATTTAACATTTTAACAACAAACTTTCTAGCAATTGATGCAATTCATCTTTCTAATTGTCTAACACCAGCTTCTCTTGTATAATGCTTAATAATTTCACTTATACCTTCTTCAGTAAATGATACTTGTTCAGAAGTGATTGCATGATCACTTAATACCTTTGGAACTAAGTACTCTTTTGCAATTTTCATTTTTTCAATTTCAGTATAACTTGATAACTCAATTATTTCCATTCTATCATATAAAGCTTCAGGAATATTTTCTGGATAGTTAGCAGTTGCTATAAAAACAACATCACTTAAATCATATTCTTCTTCTAAATAATGATCTGAAAATTTTGAGTTTTGTTCTGGATCAAGTACTTCTAACATAGCTGATGCTGGGTCACCTCGATAATCACTAGCCATTTTATCAACTTCGTCTAGTAAGAATACAGGGTTTTTAACACCCGCTCTTTTCATACCTTGAATAATTCTACCTGGCATTGCTCCTATATAGGTTTTTCTATGACCTCTAATTTCTGATTCATCTTTAATACCACCTAATGCTACCTTAATGAACTCTCTACCCATTGCTTCAGATATTGATTTTGCTAAACTAGTTTTACCAACACCTGGGGGACCTACTAATGTAATTATTTGTCCTTTTACAGAATTGGTATTTTGTTTTACAGCAAGGTACTCAATTATTCTCTCTTTAACTTTATCTAAACCATAATGATATTTATCTAAAATTTCTTTTGCGTACTTTAAATCAGTTTTTTCTTTAGTCTTTTGTCACCAAGGTGTTTGCATCATTCAATCAATATATGTTCTTATAATATTCGCTTCTGATGATGCAGCTGGCAATCCTTCATATCTATCAATTTCTTGACTGACTCTTTTTTTAATATTATCTGGGAAGGGTTCATTTTCAAGGCGACTACGATATTTCTTCAAATCATCACCTTCACCGTCCATATCACCAAGTTCTTCTTTAATTGCTTTCAATTTTTCTCTTAAGTAAAATTCTCTTTGTTGTTCATCAACTCTAGACTTTATTTTCTTACTTATTGATGATTCAATATCTGCAGACTGTCTTTTTTCATCCAAGAAATCATTTATAATTTCAATTCTTTTAACTGGATCTAACTCTTCTAAAATAGCTTGTTTTTTATTTATCGGCATAAAAGTCATTAAATGTGCTGCACTATCAACAATAAAGTTTGGATCTGCATTTGCTGATGCCATTTTTAAAACTTCCTCAATTTCAGCAGGGAACTCTTCTTGTGAATTTATCATTGCTTTAATGTACTTAGTTATTTTTTTCAGTGCTTCTTTATCTTCAGATTTTTGAGGTTCTTTTATTTCATATTCAGATGTATAAAATGCATCAAGTTCAATATTTAAAAGTTCTACTCTTGATAATGATTTTATATTAACGGTTAATGTACCATCTTTTCATTCCTTCTTAATTTTAACGTTTGCTAATATACCAAATGTATACAAATCTTTTATAAGAGGGTCATCTTCTAATGGTTTTTTTTGAGAAACTATTAGAATTTGTCCTTCGTGTTTTTCAACTGCCTCTTTAACGGCAAAAGTTGTTTTGTCTCGACCAATTTCAAGTATTTGCTCGAAAGTTGGGTAAACATAACTACCCCTTGTCACTAACATAGGTAATCTCTGATTTGACATATTTCTTCCTCCTTTTTGGTCAAAATTATAATAACACATTTTTTAGCACTTTCAACACCTAAGTGCTAAAAAAAGAAAAAAAATACAAGTTATTTGTATTTTATCCATTATTTTCATATAAAAAATTAATGATTTTTTCTTTAATAATTTCTTCTTTAATATGATCAATTGGAAGTAAATTATTTTTAATATAATCTGGCTCAACGCCAAATGATTTAGCTAACTTTTCATACTTGGTTTTAATTTCATCATCTGATACTTCAAATTTTTCTGTGTTTCTAACTTTATCAGTAATCAAGTAACTTTCAAGTCTTTTAATAGCATCATTTCTAAGTTCTTCACGAATATTATCGTCTGTTAATCCAGTTTGTTTTTTATAATCCTTCATTGTTATTTTTTGACCTTGAACTTTTGCTTCAAACTCTTTATATAAATTATCTACTTCTTTATCAATAACTGATTTTGGTATTTCAATTGTAGAGTTTTTTGATATTAATTCAATAACCTTATTTACAAATATTGTTTTTAATTGAGTTTCTTTTTGTTCTTTAATTTGAGACTTAATATAACTTTCTAATTCTTTATAAGTATTAACATTTGGTATGTTTAAATCTTTTGCTAATTCATCATCCTTATTAGGTAATATTTTTTCTTTAATAGATTTGATATTTAAAACAAATTCAGCATTTTTTTCTGATAATTCAGGAGTGTAATCTTTAGGAAATGTAACTTTTATTTTACATTCTCCAAGTTTTTTTCCTATCATTTGATCTTCGAAACCTGGAACCATTTTTCCACTACCAATATCAAGTTTAAAATCAAGTCCCTTACCACCTGGGAATGCAACACCATCAATAAATCCTTCAAAATCAAATGTAACAACATCTCCTTTTGAAATTTTTGCATCTTTTTCTTTATCTTTTTCTAATGAAAATTTATCCCTGTATTGATCAATAGCCTTATCTAAATCTTCTTTGGAAACTTTAATTTCTTCTTTTTTAAGTTCATTATCTTTTAAACCTTTATATTCAACAATATTAATTTCAGGTTTTAAGTCAAAAATAAAATCAATTTCGCAATATTCATCATTAATTTTTTTTGGTGTAGGTACTGGCGAATTAAAAGGTTTTATTTCCGAATTCTGTTCTAATGCAAATTTTCATGCATTATCAAGTACAGATTGTAAAGCAGCATTTAGATATTTAACAGGAGTAACATATTTTTCAATCTTCTCTTTTGGAGCCTTACCTTTTCTAAATCCTGGTATTTCAATTGATGCAGCTACTTTGTTTTTACCTTTTTTTACAGCATCAACTCATTTATCTCCTTCTATTACAACAGTTCAATAACCCAAACCCTTTTCTATTTCTTTTTTTGCACTAAATTTCATATTTCTTCTCCTCTATATATTAGACTTTTTTAATTATATCAAATTATTTTTTATAATCTATTGTTTTAACTTCTATCTTATCTTTAATTCTTACAGTTAATTCATCTAAATCATATAACTTAGTTTTAAGCATTTCATACTCAAATGAGTTATCAATTTCTTTATCGATACTTTTAAACTCATTTACAATAATTGGTAAAATATAGTCAATTTTATATAAAAATTGCTCAATTTTTTTATAATCAATTATAAGATTGAAATTTGGATAAACATCAATTATTAAATTAATTGTTTCAAGATAATAGTATAACTCATTAATAAAATAAATAATTTTTGTAATCAAATTTGAATGAAATGCTTGTGCTATTAATGAAGGACTTATGTCTGAATCTATTAATTCTAAATAACTTTTATTAGAGTTTTTAAATTTGTTTTTAAAATTTATTTGAATATCTTTTTTTAACAATGAGAATTCTTCTCTCACAATTTTGTCTATTTTTTTGTTTTTAATAGATTCTTCTAATGTGTTTTCTATATACTTATGTGTATCATCTTTTTTTATAGAAGCATATCAAAATTCCTCTATACAACATCAACAATCAATAGAATTGCTTTCTAAACAAGAACAACTATCAATTGCACAAATGCAACTTTTTACTATACTTGATTCACAATTGCAACATTTCATAAAAACCTCTAATTTTCTAAAATCTTAAGTAAATATTCTTCATCAAAATCAACATTATTTTCTTTAAGTGTATTAATTAAACTATTGATATCATCAACTAAATAATCACTTATATTTATTTTAAACCTTTTTGCTAATTTAAAAAAACTTTGGTTAAAAATTATCTTCTTAAAATGTTTTAAAGGAAACATTTCGAATATAATACTTTTATTATTAAAGTCAACAACTCAATTATTACCTTTAATTAATAATTCATTTTTATATTCTTGGATAATTGATGAATAAGCCTTATTTAATTTAGAGTTAACATTTAAAAAAGCTTTTTCAATGTAGTCATTATATTCAATTTTACTAATAACTTGAAATTCTTCATATTCAATAATTATGTTATTTGGAATATATTTTACTAATATTGCAGGTAAGATAAAATTATTTATTGATTCAATTATAATTTGTCTCATTTTATAAATAAACAAAAAGTAATATTTATAAAAAAAGTAGTTTGGTGAAGCAGTTTCATTTTTTACTATAAAATACAGATCTTTAAATATTGTATAGTACTTTTTATGTCAAATGTTTTCAATTATTTTGTTGTAATTTTTAAGTTCCTTGCATACTTTATATGCAACTAAAAAACCAAAGTTTTTTTTAAGTTTTTTTCAAACTTTTAAATAACGAGAGTTGCAAAGTCCTAAATTAAAATATTCATAAGTTGATAGTATAGAAAGTTTTACTATTTTATTTTGTGTGAGATCTCATAATTCCTCTATTTTATTTTTAAATAAGTGTCAATCTTCTTTATAGTATTTCTTATATATAAAATTTTCAGGCACTTCATTTAAGTAATAAATAATTTTTTTATCTTTTATCAAAAAAATTAAAAATATCAAAAATATTAATAATAAAAATAAAAGCGCTGAAGTTAATGTTAATGTAATTATCATATGACTCAAAAAATGATTCTATTGATTTGAATCTATAGAATCATTTTTAATAGAAGTTTTATTTAAATTTTCACTTGAGTTTTTTTTAATATCATCAGTAGCATTATTTGATGGTTTTGGATTGTTAATATTGTTATTAGTTTTAAATCTTTTTTCAAGTTTTTTTTGGAATTTTAATCTTTTTTTCAATAACTTAGGTTGTTTATCTATATTAAGATTTAACCATACTGTTATGTTAGACATTCTAAACTTTTTAGTCATTTTTCTTCAAAAAATAAAATATTTATTATTTACATTTGAATATTCTTCAAAATCAAACTTTCTTCCACAAATTACAAAATGAGTAAGTTCATCATAATCAAAAGTTGGAGTTTTATCTGTTAATGATGGTTTAAATACTTTTTTTACACTTGTATTTTCATTAGGTAAATTTAATCTACTTTTATCACTTCTTGATGAACCATATAATTCTTTTCATAGTTTTTCTTTTTCAGCTTGTTCTTTTTCATAATTTCTATCAATTTGAACACTTTTAACTACTTTTTCTGCTTGAACATCTTGTTTATTATTTTTTTCATCGCTTAGTTTAGAATCATTTTTTACTTTTTCAGTAACTTTTGGTTCTACTTTTAACAACTTATCAATGTTTTTAGTTTCTTGTTTTTTTTCTAATGCCTTTTTAGATCTTAATGCTCGTTCTTTTTCTATAGCTTGTTTTTTTAATTTTTCTTCTTCTATTTTTCTTTGTCTTAACTTTGCTTCATTTTCTTCTCTAAGTTGAGCCTCTTTAAGCATTTTATCAAGTTTACTTTCTTCAATTTTTACTTTTACAGGTTTTGATTGTTTTGATTTTAATTCAATTTCTTTATCTTTTTCTGAGTTTTTTGGTTTGTTTATTTTTAGGTTTTCTTGTACAACCTCTTGGTCTCTTTTTATTAAAATATCCTCTATTTTTTTAATATTTTCTCTTTTTTCACTTAATTCTAATCATCTAATTTGTTGTAAGTGTTGAGCTCTTGGGTCTTGTTGAATTTGTTGACTGTAATCTTTATTAAACTTTTCTTCTTCTTCATTAAATAAAAAAGCAATGTAAGCAATTAATTCTCTTCTAACTTCAATATCATATGATTCATATTCTTGTGCAAATAAAAGAACTGTTTTTGTTGTAAGTCTTTTTTCTATCAATCCTTTAATTCTTAACTTTGTTTTATCAGAAATTAAATTGAATATATTATTTTGATATTTTTTCTTTGTACCTTTAACCTTTTTAACCATAAAAACCTCCATTTATTATTTTCTTTATTGTATTAATTTTATCATTTTTATTTTAAAGCCTTATAAATTCCTTTAAAAAAATTTAATAAAATGAGCAAGTTAATATAAAACTTGCCCAATTATTTGATGTTCTTAGTGAATTTTTTACTAATTTTTTCAATTCTTTCTTTTCTTTTTTTATCTTCTAATTGTTGAATTTCTAAGGCTTTCTCTTCAATAGATTTATATTTGTCTGTTTTTCTTGCTGCTTTTATAGATTCATCGAATAATTCATCATCATGAACTCTAGTGAAATAAGCTTTCATCTTAAGTTCTGTTTTTTTAATCATTTCTTGTTCATATCTAATTTGTGCATCAATACTTGCAAGCTCTGCTCTATTTTTTGCATCTCTTTCAAGTCTTCTTTCACGTTCAAGTCTAAGAACAGTAGCAATTCTTTTCTCCTCTGTTCTTTTCATTTGACGTTCTTTCATCAATTCAATTAAACGTTGTCTTTCTTGAAGTCTTCTCAGCCTTTCAGCTTTTTGTATTGCTTTCAAATTAATTTCTTCACGTTTCTTAATTCTTCTTAACTCACGTGACTCAGCAATTTTTCTTGACCTAGCAACAATGTAACTGTTTGTTCTTTCAATTTTTAATAGATTAATTCTATGACGTCTTTCATTTCTTAATTCTCTTAAGAACTCAATTTTTTGTGTCATTTCATCAATTGTTTTATTTTCACGAGAATTTTCTTCTAACAATTCTCTCATTGATGGTCTTTTTAAAACATCAAATTTCATTTGATAATTACCAACAGGTTTTATTTCGTGGTATGGTTTTTTTATTTCACTTGAAACTTCATTATCTTGATTATATTTTTTGTCTGTAAACATTTCTGATTTTAAATCGTTTTTACTTATTTCAAAACCTTCTTTTGATAAAATATTTTTCTTTAAAGGATTTATTAATTCATCTTTTACATTATATTTAAAAGGTTTAAAGTCATCTTGTTTGTTAGATAATTTTTGTTTATCATAAAAACCATCACCGATATTTCTTTGAAAGAAATCAAGTCCAAGTTCTAACGCTGCTACTGTATCATCATTTGAAGTAACTGCGTTTTCATCATATTCAATATTATTAACAGCATTAAATTCTGCTCTACTCATATTTTCATTAGCAATGTAATCTTGATCATTACTTTCATTATCAAAGCTATCTTCTTCATTTTTAATTGAATCATTTAAATTGTTACTTGTTGAGTAATTTGTATCATTAACAAAAGCTTCTAAGTTTGGATCTTGAACAGCCTTGGTAGTCATAATTTTTGTTTCTTCATCAAATTCAAAATCATTTAAATCATCTTCAATATTTACATTATCAATTAAATCACTGTTTTTATCTGCTAAATATCCACTTTTTAAAAAACTCTCTGGTTCTAATGAACCAGATACACTAGTGTCTAAATCATTTAATATATTTTCAATTTCATGTAAATTTCTTCCAGTTTTAGGAGTTGCTGTAAAATTAAACTGTTCAACTTTTGTTTGACTTTGATAACCAGCTCTACTTAATATGTCTTCTCGTGTGTTTCTGTTAACTGACTTATTACCACCAGATAGTCTATTTAATAAATCTTGTCTTTTTTGGCTAGGAGACATTGATACAGCTTTAACATCAAGTCTATCCTTTCAACCATCAATTTTACTTCCAGAATTACTTGAAGATTTTTTATTTGTATTTACATATCCTTCTCAAAAAAATTTAAATATTCTATTAAATTCAGATTCTCATAATTCAGTTAAATTATCCCTTCTTGGATCATCTAATGTCAAAGAATCAATTTTTTCATATGAAGATATTAATTTTTTATAACTTTCATCAGATTGTAAATTATATTTATTAATTAAAGCTAATGCTTTTGGCCCAAAACTTTGATATACATAGGCTATTTCATTTGAATTATCTTCTTGTTTTTTTGGTTGATTCGATTTTTTTTCTAAATTATTAGATGACATAAAGTACCCTCCTGAAACCAATTTAAATAGATTATACACTATTTCTTATGTTTTTTAAATACCTAATGGCTTATATAAACCAAAAAAACCTTAAAGTTAAGTTCTTGAGATTAATTTAAGGTTATTTGTTAATTTTAAATTTTTAAAGTTAAATGTTGCATTTATAAAATTCATTGTAAAATTATGTTTAAAATCATAAGATTTGGATGAGTTTAAAATAACATTATTTTTATTTGCTTTTATATTTATATTTTTGTCTTCAAATGTAAAACTTTGCGATATAAAACCTTGTCTAGAATAATCTAAAAATACTAATGATCTTAATATTGTTTCCATATTAAAATCAGAATTATTAAAATAAACAGACATAAATGTATTTAAGTCTGATAATTTTATATCTAGCAATTTATCCTTACCTAAATTTTCTCATATAGAAAATTTTGGGTTTCAAAATGACTGACCAACACCCAAATTTGTTGCATCTCCTGTAAGAATTATCATTGGTACTGTTGTCTCTAAATTATTATTTTTAGTTATACCAATGCATTTTTGATAAATGTCAATTGAATTTCACAAATTAGTATAAATAGATTTAAGTGTATTTAAACTATCAACTGTTTCAATTATGTTATTTTCATCATTAAGATATTTTTCATTTAAATCAATAGAATAACTAAACTGAATTTTAAACTTTGGTAACGGCTGCTCAAATATATCATAATTCCCATCAATAGTTTTACCTTTAACAACAGCTTTTAAATTAGATATATTTAATGTGCCTACTTTTAAATAACTACTATATTTTTTAATTACTAATTCAGCTTGCTCGTAATTTAAATTATTTTTAAAATATTCGTTCATAACATTTTTATATGAAGTTTTTCAATCATTGAAATTTTCTAATAAATAATCATTTAATGCTTTATCATAATTTCCCACTTTTTCATTTTTATCTAAATTAAAAATATATTTATATAAGTTTTTACTTATATTTGAATCATCAAATAAATATTCTTTTTCGGTTGCTTTTAAACTATTTATTCAATCAAGATCATATTGTTCAAATGTTTTAATTTTGTCTGCACTTGCAAAGTCAATACTAATATCTTTTAAAGAGCTATTTTTCTTTACTAAATCAGTTAAACCTGTAGTAAAAGAATCATTACTAAAATATGATGCTAACTTTGTTCTTTCATCTTTTATAATATTTACAGTTGCATTTGAAACAATAAAAGGTATTTTATCTTCATTATCTAATTTTAACTTATTAGAGTCTAAATCACCATAATCTGAATAAGCTAAATAATTTTTAGATAAGTTATTAAAAAAATCTTTTCATAAATTTGATAATGACTCATCTTGACTAATACCAAATTTAAAATCAAAATCTAAATCGCTTAGTCTAGATATTTTATTATCGATAGATAAATAATTTATTTTGAAGTTGAATTTTAAAGATAAAGATCCATTAAAGTTATATGAATGCTCTTCACCTTCTTCATTTAAAAATTCTTTCCTTTGCATATCAAGAGTTGAATAATCGATTTCCATTCCCCCGTAGAAATTTTCTAATCCTTTTAAAAGGATGTCATATTTTGAGTTATTTCTAAGATCATTTAAACTTCATATTATAGAATTAACATTTATTTTATTATTCATATCATATATTAAATTTTCTTTATCTTCATTAGATAAATTATAATTTTTGTGTTCTTCATAATAATCAACAACATTTTTAAAATTATTAATAGTTAAAAATTTATTTGCTTCACTTGTTTTTCCTGATTCAATTCAATTTGCTGATGCTAGAGTTATTGAATTATTAAGTATTCGATAAACCTCTCTTTTAAAATCATTTAATAAATTATTATAATAATTAATATCTGTTTCTTCACTATTATCACTTTCTTTATTTGAACAAGATATTGTTATTAATGGGCTAATAGTTATTGTTGATAATACACATAAAATTGTTAATATTTTTTTCATAAAATACTACCCCCTAGAATATTTATATATGTTAATTTTATAATAAATTTATGCTAAATCAATTACATTATATTTAAATGCTGAAGCAACTAAACATGAAGAACATATTATAAAAATAATAATTATGAATATAAAAGGTTCAGTTTTTTTGTCATAAACATCATTATATATAATTCCATTTTCATCAAGTTTTAAATCATAAACTAAATAAGGTAATAATAAATTTTCTTGATCATAAAGATTTAAACTACTTGTACTATATGGTGAAAATCATAAATCTTTTCAAGAAAATCCTGAATAATAAGTATAGTTTGTTCATACACTATAAAAAGGACTAAGATATGTAAAAATATTAAATAACTGTCTTCTATTAGTGAACTCAACTCAGTTTGCATTTGATTTAAGGACTTTTAAGTTAGTAACTGTTTTAAAAGTACTTATTGGATCAATAAAATAATTTTCGATAACTCTTGCAGTTAACATTGTTGGCAAATATAAATCTTCTTTTATTAATTTTTTTACTTGTTCTTGGTTAGGTTTCAAAGCAAAATATGTTGCAGATTCATTTCCATTATATAAATCATTTAATAATTCTTTTTTATAGATGGAAATTAAATATGATGATTTAAAATCTGCACAATTACTGCTATTTTTTGTAGAACAAATGTATGAAGTATTTAGATTTTGATTACTATTAAATGCCATTTTAATGAAATCATCAAACAAATCTGCCTTATCTAATTGAAAGTTATATATATCTTTTATTAATTGTTGATTTAAATTATAAAAATCTAATAAAATGTTTTTTTTGTCGATATCATTAGTTTGATTTATTAAAGTTTTTAATTGATCAATACTAATAAAGTTGTTTTTAAAATGAAAACTTATATTATAATAATCATTATTATTTCATATTTCATTATTAGAAAAATCAGCGACACCTGGAAAATTATTTACTTGAATGTTTTCTAAACTATAATTTTTATTATCTTCAAACTCTTCAATTAAACCTAAACTTTTTCAATAATTATATCTCAACATAACTGAATCATTAGGATTACCATTTTGATCAAATCTTGAAAAATTATCTTTTGCAATTGAGCTGTTTATAAAGAAATTAGCTAACGAATTTGATAAATAATTATATTTTATTTTATTATTATATACATAATTTATGAAATCAAATGACTCATAAATATTCGAAACTCTATAACTTTGTTCTTGCCCGAAACTTGAAAAAGATATTACATCACTTTTCTCTTTAGCTCTTATAAATTGATATGGTAAATTAGCAATAAAAGAAAATGACAATATTAAAGTAGTAATTACTAATGTTGTTTGGTTATTTGAAAATACTGATAAAAATATTATTAAGCAAACAAGAAAGAATGTAATCAAAAATGAAAAAACTAAGAATGAGGTTGTTTTTCTTAATATTACCTCTGATTCTTGAAAAACATTAAATATATTATAAAATAAATTTATTAAAATTCAGCTAAAGAATATATTTAATCATGCTATAAATAAAATAATAACAATTTGAGTAATGAAATATTTAAACCTAGATACATGATTTGACAATACTATAAAAACTGTTTTATCTTCTACTTTTCTACTAAAATAAAATTGACACATTCTTAATAACAATAAAAATAAGAAACTTGAAATATAAATTAAAACATAAAAATCAAATACTATTACTACAAGACTGCTAGATGTTGCAAAAGGAATAAACAAAGCTACACCAAATGTAAACAAAGTAATTATTAATATAAAAATATATAATGATTTTTCATAAAATAACATCTTAGTACAAAATTTAATCAATGAAAACAAACTAATTTTTTTTATTTTTGATTTATCAAAATTTTCATCTAGAATTAAATCTTTTTGATATTTTATTGCTTCATTATTATAATTTTCTTTATTTTTATCCTTCATAATACATTAATTCTCCTTATATCTTGACAATTTCAAATATAGTTTTATCTTTATAATTTTCACCATTATAAATACCTCAAATTTTATCTGTTTTAAATGAAGCATTAATTAATTCGTTTTTATATATAAATTTAATTTCTTTCTCTCCATATTCTATATCGCTGGATTCGGATGAATTAGTATTTTTTAAATAATCTTCAATTATAAACGCAGCATTATTTAACGTATCACTTTTAAGTTTTACAAAATAATTAGATTTTTCAACTTTCCATTCAAAAATTTCTTGATTATCATATGCTTTATTTTTTCAAATATTATTAACTGTAGGTTCATCAACATCTAATGAGAGATACTTACTTAACAAAGTTCAATCTGTTGGGTCCTTTTTATTTAAAGCACTTTCAATATATGTAAAATAATTACGACCATAGTAATCTTTAAAACTAGAAAAAGATATAATTCTATCCTTATTTTCCATATTATTTATAACACCAAAAGCTTCTTGAAAATCCTGAATACCTTTGGTTAAATTATTATACAACATTATATAATTTTCTGAATTTAATATATCTTTGTCATTAAGTTCAATTATTTTTTCATTATTTATTGAATATGATATTAAAAGTTTTATATTTCCAATGTCTATATATTTATTACCGTTAAATAATCTTAAATTATTAATGTTTATATAACCAACTTTGGATGATGTTATAATGTCATTCAAAGAAATGTTTAAATTATTATTGCTTATGTATTTTTTTAATCTTTCCTTGTAACTTTCAATATATTTTACAACATTATTATCAAGAAAGGTTTTTAATGTTTGATCTAAACTAATATTTTGATTATTTATATTAAAAAGTTTTTTTTCATAGTTTTTACGGAATATTAAATCATAAAGTTCTTCACCTTTATTTTTTGTATGCCATTCATATTGATTAGAATTAGTTTGATCAGCTTCTATTTGATTAACATAATTAACATCTGAAAAAATAGATTTATTATTATCAATTTTTTCTAACCTAAAACTATTTTTATCTTGGTTATTAAAAACACTATGTATTTCATTTAGAACGTCTTTTTCTATAGTTTTAAAATAGGATAGTGTTTTTTGTTTAATTTTTATATACTTATTTTCATTTAAATTATCATTTTTTATATTATCTCACGTTATATTAGAATGCTTTGATAAGTTTTTTTCAAATACGTTTTTCACATTTGAGATAATTTTTGTTATATTAGTAGATTTATAATAAGTAAACTTAAAGGTATTTTGCAAACCAATACTTTTATTTAAAACTTTATTATTTCAAGAGTTATAATTAAATGAAACATCAAAAATAAAGTTGTTTATTATTTTATCATTAGTAATTTTATTTTCATTACTTTGAGTTATACTTTGAAAATAAAATTTGTTAGTACCTTCAACAATATCAAATGAGTTGAAAATACTATCTATACCTTTTGTTAAATAACTATATTTTTCAATTGTTTTAAAATTATTTATGCTATCAATCAAAACATTATAATTTGTAATTGATTTAATATCATTAATATAACCTTCATAAAATGGTTTGAAATTATTACTATTAATATCAATAATTGTTGGTGAAACATCATTTATTTTAATATTTAATTCACTTGCTCTTTTTAATGTATTTGCATTGAAAAATAACTTATCTGAAGTGCCATCATCTTCAAAGAAATCTACATTTTTAACATAATTCACGTATCAATTTTCTATTACATTAGATAAATCAGATACATAGTTTTTAAATAACGCATTGTACTGAAATTCATTTTTTATAGAATCTTGACTGGTATTTGGTGTTTTTGAACAAGACAATACTAAAAAAGTATTAAAGATAGTTAAAAAAATTGAGAAAAACAAGATAATTTTTTTGACCATGAGCACACCTTTTACAGAACTTTTATAAATATATTATATTATATTTTTACATTAATGCACAACCAATTAGAGTACTATCATCTAAATTTAAAGCAAACTCAAGTCTAGTTTTATAGCCAATATCAGAAGTAATCTCATTTACCTTTTCAAATATATCTATAAATCATTCTTTATTATTTAAAGCAACACTTCCACCAATTACTACAATTTCAGGGTTAAAGAAATATATTGCTGTTGAAAAAAATTGAATATATTTTTCTTCAATATGTTTAAAGTAAGAATTAACAACTTGGTTTTCTTTTGTTTTAAATAAATCAAAAGCATCCTTAGTTGAACTAATATCTATATTTTTTGCTTTTAAATTTTCAAAAATATTTCTTCCGCTTGCTACAAATTCAATTCCTGATTTTGTTGGGTTTTTCGCATAAATATCTGGTATTGCATTAGCTATCTCAAGGGCAGTTCCTTTAAATCCATTCAAAATTTTCCCATTATTTACATAACCAGCTCCTATTCCAGTTGAAATAGTAAAATATAATAAAGAATGTAAATTATTTCTAACTATATATTGACCTAAAGCAGCAATATTTGCATCATTATCTAATTTTATATTTTTTATTTTATAAGCTTTTTGAAATCTATCTCTCAAAGGAATGTTATTCCATCCAGGTAAATTATTAGAATTAATTATAATACCAGTAATTGGATCAAAAGGCCCAGGACAACAAATTCCTATAGAATCAATTTCATAATTTCAATTATTAGTAACATTAAGTATTTCAGAAAAATTTTTTTCAAAATCATTAGGTTCTGAAATAATGGAATCTCTTTTAATAATTTCTTTGCCATTTATTATTGCTAATCTTATATTTGTACCACCAATATCTACTGCTAATTTCATACTTATTTTTCTCTCCTTGCAGAAACTGTTAATGTTTTATATTTTTTCTTATAAATAATATTAAAGTCAAAGTATCTTGATAATAGTGAAAAACCACTTTTTGTTAAAATATTATTAATCTGATAAGAACAATATCAATGTAAATGCATTTCTTGTAATTCTTCTAATTTGTTTTCTCTATAATATTTTATAATATTAATTGATTTTTGTTCTAAAAAATTTAAATATTTAGAAAAATTTTCCACAGTAATTATATTGTCATTGACTTGATACTCATTTATAAATATACTTCCTACATTAAAGTTAAAAGGATAAATTAAATCAATATAGATTAATCCATTAATATTTAATAGACTATATAACTTTTCAAATATCATTTTTGCTTCACCTTCATTAAATAAATTAATAAATCCATTTGGAAGAATTATACATTCAAACTTTTCATCACAACTAAAATTTAAAATATCCTCTTTATAATAAGGGACTATTACATTATTTTTTAACAAATTACTATAAAAAATTGTTTTCATTGAATCAGATAAATCCATACCATAAATATCAACATTATATTTTTTCAATGCGATAGTTAATCTACCATTTCCACATCCTAATTCTAAAATTTTACCATTAATAGGTATTAATTCTTTTTTATAAAATTCTAAATCACCGTCTACTGATTCACCAACTGGTTTTGTTAAATCATAAATAATTGAACTTAAATTTAAATACTTATTGAATTTACTCATTTATTATATAAATATCTTCAAGTTGTCTATATAGATCATCAATTCCAAAACCATAACCAACAATATATTTATCAGGTACTATAAATAATGACTTATAATCGTACTTAAACTTTGTTTTTGTATCTTCTTTTGAAGCTAAAACGACTAAATCTAATGTTTTAGGTTTTAAAGATTGAACATACTCAAAGACTGAGTTCATTGTTCTTCCAGTATCAATTATATCTTCAATAATTATGACATTTTGGTTTTCAATAATTGGTTTAACAATTTTTTTATGGTATACAATTTTATCAGTTGATTTAGTTCCATCATAACTCGAAACAACTATTGTATCAATTTGTATTGGCATTTTTAATAACTTCAATAAATCGGAGAAAAAAAATAATGCTCCATTTAATATTGCAATTACAGTTAACGACTCATTTTTATACTTTTCATTTAATTGATCGGCTAACTCTTTTATTTTATTTTTTAAATCTTCTTTTTTTATTAATATTTCTAATTTACTAGTATTCATTTTTACCCCACTAATCATAATAATTATAAATAAAAAAAGTTTATTATTAATGTAATTTATTAAATACTATTAATAATAAACTTTAACTATTTTTTTAGTTGCTTGTATAATTCAATCATTTCTTTTGATAATAATATTACAGTTTCAGTAGTGAGTAGTTGATCTTCTGCATGCATGAATAAAACTGGAATTTGAATTTTTTCACCAGCAGCTTCAGCAGATATAACATCCATATGGCTGTGTCCAGCTATTCCCATAGCTTTTTCAGCAAGTTCTAGTTCTTCTTGCGCTTCATCAAATTTATTTTCTTTTGCTAGATGAATTGCATTAATTGCTCTGCCCTTTGCTTCACCAGCATTAGCAATTATTGTAAATGATATTTCTTCAAAATTAAAGTTTGACATAATAACTCCTTTATATAATATAAATGTTTTTGTTATAATTACTTTGAAAGTAGGTTTATAATATGCATCTTTCTAATTTAGCTTATTTTAGTTTTATACCTATTGCAATTTGCTTAATTATTTACTTAGTAATTGAATCTTTAGAAAAGGTAGCTCATAGATATTTTGTTAAAAAATATTTAATATATATAATTAGTATACTATTATGCACTGTAATTGTTATTGCTATTGTCGTAACTTCATTATATGTAGAGATTTAGAAAAACTGTCTTCAAGACAGTTTTTTAATTATTTACTAGCTTTTCTAGAGTTTTTTTCATTCACTTTTTTTTCAAGTTCAATGTATTTTTTTGCTCTATTATCTTTATATTCTTTAACTTGATTTAATATTTTTTCTCTTTTCATTTTAGCTTCTTCAAGTTGTTTTTGTTTACGCTCTTCTAGTTTTTTTGGGTTAACCAATCTCTTAGCTCAGAACTCATTTGTAGATTCAGCATTTAAAACAACATATTCTGCTTTATTTTCAAGATTTTCAATTTTAGTTTCAGTATTAGTTTGGAATCTAAATAGTTTATCTGAATAATAACGTTTTTCAAGTTCGTATTTTTCAGGATCTTGTTTTTGTAATTTTTTAAAGTATAAAATATTATCTAATAATACAAATGGTAAGTAACTTGCTATTGTGACTCCTAAACAAATCATTGCTGGTATTAGAGCTCTTGCATCTAATGATGTTATTACAGCAGTTAAGAATCAAGGTGCTGTTCAAGGAGCTAAGATATATGAATAATTTACAAATCCCAATACAGCTGGTGAGAATATATATCCTACAATTAAATTTAATACTGGTGTAAATACAAATGGTACCATATAAACTGCATTTAATACAATTGGGTAACCAAATATAACAGGTTCATTAATTTGGAATACTCCAGCTGGGGTTGAATATTTAGCAATTTCTTTTAAATCACGTCTTTTTGAAAAACAGAAAGTCATAATTAAAAGTCCTAAAGTTGCTCCACTTCCACCAACATAAGCATATCCATCGAAGAATGGTTTTGTAAACACTCCCATTGAACCACTAGCTGCTGCTGCTTCATAACCTAATGAAGTAACTAATGCAGTATTTATTGCTAATACCATTAAGAATATTGGCTCAAATATACCACCCATAATGTTTGAACCATGCACACCGAAGAATCAGAATAATCCTACTAGTATCATAAATGCAATACCTAGTCCTAATCCTCCATTTCCTGTTGCAAACCCAATAAATCAAGATGTAATAAATTGATAAATTGCAGCACTTAATCCAAATTGTGTTGGACCAAGTTTTTTTCCTATAAATGATGCAGTAATAACATCTATTACACCATTTGTTGTACCAAAGTGCAATACACTACCGCTGCCAACATTAACCATATCAGCAAGTGTTGCTTGACCACCTGCAATTAATGAAAATGAGGCGATTTGTGATTGATCAACTGCTGATAAATCATTATATCATTTAGCAAATTTATCAGCAGATAAATTGTCTCTAATCGAATCCATTCATGCTGGTGATTCAGATAAACCAATTAATTCTCATGGATTTTTTTCAGATAATGCGCTTTTCAAAGAATTAAAGAAAGTATCTACTTCAGATGCACTTGTTCATCCAGTTGCTTGAGTATTACCTGTAACAAATAAGTTTCCAAGTACAACAGCTGGTGCAAGTACAACTATATTTAAAGCACCAATAATCATTAAAGTAAATGTTACTGGTAGGAATACAGCAAATGATTTACCAACTGCTGGAGGCACACTGTCTGGAAGTTTTATATTTAGTGATCTTAAAGATGATAACCAAATAAATAACTCAGTTGCAATAATACCAAAAATTATTGCCCCAATTAATCCTTTAGCATCCATAAAGAATTGAACTTCACCTAAGCTTGCTAGCATAAATGATGCTGTTGAAACCATCCCAGCAATAACTGGTGATTTAAATCCTTTACCTAATGATATATAGTATCCAAATAAGAATGAGAAATATATTGACATCATTCCTACTGTTACAGTGTTCATATGACCTACTGCAAGACCACATATTTTTGATGTTTGAAATCAACCTGGTGCATCAAGAATAACAGATCCATCTGTTCCAAGAACTTGTCCATTTCCAATTAATTCAGAAATTTGATCTCAAGATAAATCAGAATGGGCTGCTTTTGCAAAAAGCCCTAATAAAGAAACATATCCTGAACCTGCACCACCAAATACAATTGCATTAATTAAAACACCTAACGAACCTGCAATTATTAATGGTATCATTGTACCAAAAGAGTCACGAATCGCAGCTATATGTCTTTGATTACCAGCTCTTGCCATTGCAGGGACAAATTTTACATTAAACCATTTTTTAAAGCCTAGTTTTTCAGAAGACCTAGAGCTTTTATTTGGCGTAAATTTATTATCGTCCATTTTTTATCTCCTTTCAAACTGTTATTCACCCATCATTTTTAGGGCTTGTTTGACGGCATCTTCACCTTTTGCCAATGCATAAACTTGTGTTGGAATTAACTCAACAGGCTTACCTGATGACATTTTTTTAACTTCATCTAATGCGTAACTAATTTGTGGTCCAATCATTATTGCATCATATGATGATAATTCTTGTTTAGCTTCAGCAATTCCTTTTGCAACAATCTCGAAATCAAGTTTTTTAATTGTTGCATACATTTGCATTTTTTTAACAAGCATGCTAGTAGACATACCTGCTGAACAAACTAACAATATTTTTTTCATACACCCTCCTTTAAAAAAATTATACCCTTTTTTCCAAAAAAAAAACATAAAATAGAAATTTTTTTTATTTTATGTTTTATATCATAGTTTTAATATATTCACTTAATTTAGCTATCTTTTTATTTACTTTTGGAATATCTTTTTCCTTAACTAAATTTAACTTAATTGATGTTTTAAAAATTTGAATTCTAAATGCTAATACTTGCTTTTTAATATATGTATTTAATATATGTCTTTCAAAAAAACCTTGTATTGAAGTGTCCCCCTTAACATAATCAAAATAAGTTAATTTTGTTTTGGTATTTGAACTATTTTTTTTAAACTTAACTGATTTAATAAATAATTGTTTTTTAGCAACTCAAGATAAACTAATTTCTTTATTTTTTTGAAGAGTTTCAAGTCGAAACAAATTATTATTATTTTTTTTACTAGATCTATATCATTGACCTTCTTCAAAATCTTCTTTATTTATATTTGGATTTATATCTTCAATTGAAATGTCTAGAAATGCTTCAAAAACTTCCTCAATTGGTTTTGATAGTTTCATTGAGCAAAATAATTTGCTTATTCTCTTTCTTTCTTCATAAAACGAAGTATATTTTTGTTTACTCAAGTAATTTTTAACATCATCATATTCTTTCTGTGCTTTTTCTGCTTCATCAATTCCTAACTTAATATCTCTCATAACTATTTTCAAAGAATATCTCAATTTATTAATAAATTACTTAATTCCTTTACTAACCTTTCTTTATCAAAATTTGTATCTTCACCATTTGACATTATTACATTCTTATAATAACAATAACTTAATTTTGGTTTTCTTTCTTTAATTTGAGAATTAAAATCAACTGATACTAGCCCATAATCTTTTCTATATCCTGCACTTGGAGAAAAAATATCACAAAACGTTCACATTGAGTAACCGAATAGGTTTAAGTCTAATTTTCTACATTTATTTACAGACTCTAATATGGGTTGTAAATAATTAATCCTATCAATATCAAGAATAAGTTCATTAGATTTGTCATCAAAATCACCAAAACCATTTTCAATAATCATTATTGGTAAATTATATTTATCTTTATATGCTTTTAATCCTACTTCTAAATATTCAGGATATATCGGTCATAATCATTTAGTATAGTTTTTGTGTTCTTTTGGTAAAACAACAACAAAATCACCAAATGAGTAACTAACTGGTTCTTTATGTAAAAGTTTTATATCAACATTATTATTTTTATTTGTTATAAAATAAGGTCTGTAAAAGTTTCAACCTATAAAATCTAGTTTAAATTTTTGTAAATAACTTAATTCTTCTTCAAGTATGTTAGCATCTAATTTATTTTCTTTTAAATAATCTCAAAACACTTTAGGATACTCACCTTTTATATTTGGGTCAATTCAAAAATCTCTCATTCAAGCATTGTAGTTATTTATTAAATCTTCATTTTGTTTTTCATCATTTCCATTATTCCATACTATGGGTGGCGATCAATCATCATCAATACCTAAAATTGAATCTTCACTAACATATCCTTCATTCTTAGCTTTTAAGAATTCTTCTTTTGCAATTGCAGCTGACATGTTCAAATTATGAATTGCCTTAACAAAGTCACTTGGACTATTTTTACAGGGTGGAAATATATTACCTAAATAACCGTCTAATGTAAAAGATTTGTTTTCATCATTTACAAATCAAACATCTGTATACTTACCTAAATATTTAAATACTGTTGAACAATAATTTCTAAAAGCAGGTAATATCTCTTTTGATGTTCAACCTCCTTTAATTTCCAATCACATGGGTGTGTCTCAATGAAATAATATAGGAATTGGTTTTATTTTATTCTTACTTAACTCATTAAATAAATTATCATAAAACTGTAAACCCATAGGATTAACATAATTTTCATCTTTTGGAAAAATTCTTGTTCAATCCATATTATAAACAAATGCATTTAATCCTAAATCCTTCATTATTTTTACATCTGATTTATATTTATGATAAAAATCACTTGCTACTTCTATTGAATTAATTTCTCTTTCAGTAGAATTATTCGGTGGTATTTTAAAATAAGTTTTAGTATATCAATCTCAGATAGAATCTGTCCTACCGTGAAGATTTCTTGCCCCTTCCATTTGAAACGCATTTGATGAAGTTGAATAATAAAATACATTATTTTTCATATTGATTTCCTTTCCCTATCTATTGTAGAATAATAAAAGTGAGGTATAAAATGAGTACAGAAGTAATTGCTATAATTGCAGCTATCCTGCTTGCAGCACCATTTCTAATTTGAGCTATCATTAGATTTTCTGATAAAATACTACACAAATTTTTTTCTTGATCAAAATTTCTTATATTAATAAGTTTTTTAGCATTTTGAACAATTGCTATTGTTATAATTACACTAAAAATAGTTAATAAAATATAAGTATTTCTAATTTTAATTATACATTTTTATCTATTTAATATATAAAAAAATGGAATAAATTCCATTTATTTATATATTAAATTTTTTTATTAATTGGTAAATACGCTCTGAACAATCTTTTAAAACTGAATTAAAATCTAATTCATTAGAATTTGACCCAACAATATCACTTATTATCTTAATAGACAAAATGTTTTTTTGCATTAAATAGGCTGACTGAAATAAAGCAGCAGATTCCATATCTACAAGTTTTATTGTTTTATCAATTTTATAAACTACATTATTAACTTTTTCATTTGAGTTAATAAAAATATCAGATGAACATATATCAACTTCTTTATAATTAAACAAACTTTTATCTAATAAATTTACTGAAGAATAATGTTCAGGCATTTGAGGTACTTGACCAAATTTATAACCAAAACCAGTTGCATCAACATTTCCTAAGAAAGCTTTCTTAATAAAGAAAAATTCAAAAATTGATGTTGTTTTGTCAACTCCACATGCAGTTCCAATGTTTATATAATAATCGAAATTATATTTTGTGTTTATGTAAGAAAAACAAGTCGCTGCATTAATTAAACCAATTTTTGAAATAACAATATAATAATCATTTTTTTTATATATTTCAAATGGTTCTTTTTCTAATAATTGAAAGTTTAAATTTTTGATAGTAGTTTTTGCTTCTTCGTACATAGCAAAAATAAAACAATAATAACTTTTTGATTTAATCATTTTTAATTCACCAATTGTAAGAATCCTTTAACTTACTTCCTATTTTATTTTCACCATTTTTTATTATTGCGAATTCATATTGTCTTTTCAATAATTCTTTGAAACCAAGTTCCAAGTCTGATTTTACAATAGCTCTATATTTTTCGATTTCTAAATAATTTCTTTCATATGATAATTTGTCAGCGCAAAATACAATCATATCAATAACACTCATATTTTTATCAGCAACAGTATGTTTATAAACAGCGCTAATAACATCATCATCATTAATATATCAATCATGTTTTAAATGAAATGCTCCAACATAAGAATGTCATACTTTATCAGGTTCATTTAATAATGAGGGGTCATATTTTTTTAGATAATCAATCATACATTTATCATCTCATTCTTTGGCTATGTCATGTAAAGTTCCTGCCATAAAAACTTTATTTAAGTTACAGTTATTTAACATACCTAATTCTAAAGCGAACCTACCAACATTCAATGAATGAAAGTACCTTTCTTGTGTCATTTTAGATTCTAATCTTTCATATAAATACATCAAATTATTGTTAACATATTCATTAACTTCATTTATTTGTAAATTTAATCTACCAAGATTTCTAATTTCTGTTGAGCTTAAATGATTATTTTCAAAATCAAATAATTTTAAATTGTATTTATTTAAAATATTTTTATCATAGTTATCATCACGTTTAAATATTTTAAAATCAATTGCTTTGATTAACTCATCAAAATGATCTCATTTTTCAAACTTTTCTAATTGATCTGATCCCATAATAAAAGTAAATTCTATATCATGATATTTATTTTTAAAATAACAAATAGTGTCATATGTATATGATCTTTCTGTTTTAGAAACTTCATATTTATCAACCTTGACATAATTAAGATTTCTTATTGCAATATTTATCATTTCTAATCTTTGATTTACACTTGAATAAGAGAGATGTTTGAAAGGGTTCAAATACGTTGGAATTACTCATACTTCATCAAACTTTAGATTTTCTTTACATGATTTAATAATATTTACATGGTCAGTATGTATAGGGTCGAAACTCCCTCCAAATAATGCAACTTTTTTCATATTAATAAACTTTTGATAACTCCTTTAAATATTTACCTACTCCATTATTATCAATTTCATCAATTACTAATTTAGATACATCTTTTAATGCTTGTACACCATTTCCCACACTAATACCATTTTTACATCCTTTAACCATTTCAATATCATTATTATTGTCACCAATTGCATAAATAGTGTCTATATTTACATTCATGATTTTACATCACATTTTTAAACCTGATAGTTTATTTGTTCCTTTTTCCATTGCATCAATTATTAATCTTGATTGAATATATGTTTGAGGATGATAAAGATTTTTACTTTCTAAATACTTAACCAGTCTTTCATATTGAGCAACATCATTAATTGGATCAAAAGAATACATTAATTTTAATGCTTTATATTTTTTATTTTTAACTTCTTGAATAAGTTCATTATAATCGTTTATAAATGTGAATTCTGGTTGAAGATTTTTAGGATAATGAGAATATAATTCAGTATATTTTTTATATCTTTCTGATGTTTTTAATGAAATTAATTCTCGAGCAGTATAAACATTTACATCTAAGCTATGTTTAGTTGCATCATCTAATAATTCTAATACAGTTTGTTCATTCATCTCAGCTTCATATAAAACTTCATTAGATTTTGGATCAATAATAGCAGATCCATTTGAACATATTATTGGAAGTTCAATGTTTAATTGATTTATGTAAAACTTCATATTTTGATAAGCTCTACCTGTTATAAGAAAAAACTTTCCTCCACTAAGTTTTTGATACTCTTGTATATCAATAACAGTACTTTCTAAAATTTTAAAATCTTCATTTCTAACAATTGTTCCATCTAAGTCGCTTGCAACATAGGGTAATTTTGTTTCTTTTAATTTCATAAAATAATTTTACTACTTAAATAGCTAATCTAAAATACTAATTTCTTTTAAGATATAACTTCTAAAGAAATAATCTAAATCATCATACTTAATAACATGAACATTCATACCTTCTACTTTTTTAGTAACGAAATATTTATTTTCTTCATCAGAAACAATTAAAAATTCAACTCTTAATATATCTTTAAAATTTAATTGTTTTTTGAATTTATTTCAATTTTTAGTGTATAACTCATATGGAGCAAATATATTTTTCTCACAAAATTCATTAAATCTGCTACCTAAATACACATCATTTGTAACTGAACTAAATAAGTTTTTATATGATTTCATACCAATGCATTTAATCAAGTATAAAACTTTATTTGATTTATTAATTATTGCAAAATCAAATGTACCTTCATAATTTAAGTCATTTTCTCTTTTTATAGGTTTTACTTTTAATTGAGTAATGTCATTAAATAAAAAATTAGGGTTTTTGAACTTTAAAGTTGTAAAAAAACTTTCTACAGTCTCTCTTAAAGAGTCATGAACGATTTGCTTTGATACAATTTCATCTTCAACATAAGTAAATAATTCTTGTTTTTGTAAGTTCAAAGACAAATTAATAAACTCTGGAAATGAATAAAAAGTTGTTTTATAATCTTTTATTTTATGTTTGAATATTAATTGTTTAAATTGTCCCAAATCTGGTTTTGTTTTAATTAAGTTTGCAAATGTTAAATCTTTATTCTGATGATAAATATGTTTATAAGTAATATCTTTAATCAAATTAACACCCTTATCAAAGTTAGTTGTATTTGAAAGTATATTAAATAAACTGTCAAAATACCTATTTTTTTCATAAGAATTAAAAAAACTAAAAGAACTTGATATTTTTTCGATTATGTTAATATAATCATTAAAACTGTATTCAACAATGTTTTTTTCATTTATTTTATTAATTACTGACTTATAGAAATTATTTCTTAATGACTCTATCTTATGAGCATTAAAATTATTTTTTATAGCTACATTTAGTGAATGATTTGAATTATCTATTATTTTGTTTACACCAATGGGTTCCAATACGTTAGATTGAAATATGTTAGAAATTGAATAGCCATCTTTTGTAGAAGATAAAGAACTACAATATTCATGAACATATATTGCTTTCTCAACAACACCATATATTCAAATCAAAATAAATAACGATTTAAAGAGTCTAATTTTTGAAACTGCAACATTAATGTAGTCATCTATTTGAGTTATATAATTTATATTATTGTTGTCATTAAAATCAATAAAATATTGAGATCATTTTAAAAGCGAATTTAAGAAGCAAAATAAACTTTCTTTATAAGATTTAATATCGTATTTATCATTTCCAAAATTAGGTATCTCTAATCTGTTTATATTCATATAATTTTCATTTTCATGTACTTGGTTATATAAACATGCTAAAATACGAGTCGCTGTTATTAATAAACTATTTATAAATGCTTTATTTTCTTGTAACTCTTCTTTTGATTCAGCTTTTCTAAAATGACCTTCACTAAAAATATTTTCAGAAAAATAGATATATTTATCCCTTATTTTTTTTAATAAAAAGTTTTTATAATCATATATTTTTTCTGATACTAAGATTAATGAATCAAAAACCTTTTCAAGGTCATTTTTATTTATATTAAATATAGTAAAATAAGAAAAACTCTCAGTTTTTAACAGATTATCTAACAATTCTTTAAAATTTTTACTTTTTGCCATAATTATACCTTATATAAATTGTATAAAAAAAAAGCAAATATAAAAATATTTTTAAAAAAATAAAAATATTTTTAAAAATATATTGAAATCTTTATTTTATTTTGATATATTAATTTTGTCCTTGTGGACACTATGGCAAATAAATAATGAAATCATCTCCCTTTACATCACTTTCAGAAGATGATACATTCATTTTTTTATACAATTTATAACATCCTTTCTTTCGACTAGACTAATTTGCAAGTTGCCATAGTTAGTAATTTAGTCTTTATTTATTACTCATTCATATATTTTTAATTATTAGCAAATCAACAATTTTAAAAAAATGCATAGCATAATAAAAAAACACGATAATCGTGTTTTTTTTTATTTTATATTATAATCAGGGTTTTTATGATTTAATTTAACATAATTATTTCAATATTCAGATAAAAAATTATTAGTTAAGTTTGATAATTTAGTAAACAATTTTATTGCACCAAAATATAATTCTGGTTTATTCAGAGGGTTTTCATTAACAAAGGATTTATTATAATTTTTTCCGTAAATATTTACATTAGTTTTATATAAATAAAGTACATCTTCTTGTCCATCAAATACCCCAGCAGTTCCATAATTATATAATCTAGAACTAAATGATGATGACTCATTATTATTATTTATATCTGTTAAGGCAAAACTTAATTCATTGTATTTTATTAGTTCTGCAAATGCATTATCATCATCTAAATTTTTAGAATCAGTTACTGGAGTTGAATTTCTAGACTTATCTAATGAAATACCAAAATTGTGGAAATTATTAGAATCAGCTAAAGTATTATATAAGTTTTCGGTTGTTTTTTTCATATAGACATCATTTAATAAATAAACCCTCCAATCATATGGATTAGAATTACTTGGTTCATCTAAACCAGTAATCTCTCCTAATAGTTTAGACATTTCTTCGAACAATACATTTTCATTTGCTTCATTAACATTTGATAAAAAACCTGAATTAAAAAAGGAGTTATAATAACCATTATTCTTATTAACTAATTCATTATATTTATCAAATAAAGAGTCTCCATTATCGCTAAATCTATCTTCAAAAAAAACACTTTTAAAATAAATATCTGTGTTGAATTGTTTATCAAGACTAGTATTTTTATCTGGATTAAATTTATAAAAATCTAATTCTTCTCCCCTAGGAACTTTTTCAGAATAATAAGTTGATATAAGTTTGTAAAAATTATCATAACCAAAATTTCTATAATCATCAACTGTTTTTAAATTTGATTCTAAACCTGGAATAGTTGGGTTTTCAGGTTCTCCTTCAGTTTCAAAATTAGCATTTGAAACTTCTTTATTATTTACCATAACTAGCATAGTTTTTGCAAAATCGATTTGACTTGAATTAGGATCGTAAATATTTCTTGATAACTCAATTGATTTTAATAAATTAGATTTGAACTGACTTATTTTACCTGAGTCAAGCCCTGGTTCTTTTGCATCAATACTCATGTTTGTTTTTGATTCTGATATAAAATTTTCAATAAAAGTTTTACTTTCAACATTACTTTGAACTCAAGAAGATTGCAGTATTGTGTTTAAAGTCTCATTTAAGTCTGAGAACAACTTTTTCATGTACTTGCTCGCAACATACATTTGTTCTTTGCTATAATGCTGACCATTTTCATTTACAAAGTTTCGTCTATCAAGTGCTTCACTAAATAATGTAGAATATATTTGGTTTCTGAAAATTATATTAATATCTTTAACAACAGATGATGAACTTAAATAAATTGGATTATTTTTTAAATAATCGTTTAGGTTTTTCTCGATTTTTTCTTGGCTTCTTTTTAATACATCATTACCAAAATCAAAATTCATTGGTAAGTTATTTATTAAATCCATGACACTTGGAGAATAGTTTACAAAACCTGGATTTAAACCATTATTAGCATACTCAAATACGTTTTTTAAACTTATTAAATTGCTTGATGAAGCATAACCATTATATATTGGTCCAATTGCACGCTTTGAATCAAATATAGGTTCAAGAGCATTTATCGAAGCTTCTCTTATTGCGTCAGGATTAGATTCTTCAGTGATGATATTACCATCTTTATCAGCTACAAGTCTTTTATTAATATTAATTCTTGCATATTGTGGGTTGCCTTCTCCTGTTCAACCTAGACCTTTTTCATCTAAAAAAGTAATAGATAAAGACCATCCATTGAATTGAAATCTTTGATCCATCCAACCACTGACATTATTTGCAATACCTCACTCTTTTTCTTGAAATAAATCTCTTAAAGATCATTGAGATTGCCAAGCAATTTTCGATGAAATTCATTCATAACCAGGAACCTTAGTTGATATTTCATTTAATAGTGAGTTCCCCATTATATAAACATTAATCAATTCGGGTGACAATCTAGAATACTCATCTTCGTCTAAAATTTTATCTAAATTTAATCTTGATATTAAAGTATTAATTTCACCTTCAGTTAGGGAGTTACCAACTTTTACTCCATTATTTGTTAATAATGATGAAGTTAAGTTTCTTATAGATAATATTTTCTCTTCTTCAGTATATTTGTTAAACAAAGTAGGTCGACTACACGCAATAACATTTGAAACTGAAAAACTAGCAACTGAAATGGAACTTAAAATAACAAGCAACTTTTTCATAATTTACCCCTTTTAAATATTCTAATACATTATTGTTTATTATTTTTTTTAGATTCCATTTTTTCAATTTTTTTAGCAAGTTTTTGTTCTTTTTTTGCAGCTCTTATTTCACTTCATTTTTCTAATAATATTGATATCTTTTTACCTATTCAAGAAAGAGCAATTAAAATATTTCATACAATCATTATAAATAAAAAAACCATCCCAATACCATAGTATAAAAATGCAGATATACCAGCAATTCTTTCTCCAAAATCATCTGAAAATGCTCCAAGAATTGCATTATACGCTTGATTGGGTAACAATCCACCATTATTAATGTATGTTAAAGAACCACATAATAATGTAAACACTAAAGCTATTCCACTAAAGTGAATATAATTAGTTCAAAACTTATATTTTTCAGTTGGAACGTTTATAAACTTATCACTTAATTTTTCATTTATTAATCAATTAGTAAAAATAAAATATAAAAAAGGAATTATTGCAACAGATGGGATAGTACCAATTACAGTTGAAGCAAATATAAAACCTTGTGCTGAGTTTGGTTCATTTCTACTATCTACTAATAATGAATGAAAACCTCGTATTCAATAATAAAATCCACTATTTATATGATCAACAACAGAAGAGAAAATCAGCATTATCATTTGAAATAAAAATAATGTAAATAATGTAAATATTAATCAAAACATTTTATATTTCCTCTTATAAGGTTTTAGTTTGATTAAAAAATTAGATATTTTTTTCATAACTCCTCCAATAATATTATTTTAAATTAATTTTTCTTTTTAATTTATATATTAATAAATTAATTATAAAATATAATGGTTTAAAGAGGTATTTATGAAAGTGATAAAAGTTACGCCTAGAGGTTTCTGTCTAGGAGTTGTGAAATCTATAAAAATGGCTAAGCAAGCAATTAAAGATTATCCAAATAAAGAAATATATATGATAGGTTTATTAGTTCATAACAAAATGGTTGTTAACGATCTACAAAATAGTGGAATAATTGTTATTGATGATTGAAAGCGGTCAAGACTTGATATAGTTAAAGAAATTCCCAAAAATAGTGTTGTAATTTTTTCTGCACATGGTACTGATCGAAAAATTATTGAATATGCAGCACAAAATAATCTTATTATAATAGACACAAAGTGTGAATGAGTACTTGAAACCGAAAACTTAATTTATGATTATTTAAATTTAGGATATGAAATTATATTTATTGGAAAACATAATCACCCTGAAACTATAGCTTTAACTTCAATAAATAATGATAAAATTCATTTAGTTACTTGCATTGAAGAAGTTGAAAACTTGAAACTAAATAGTGATTTAGATATATTTGTTACAAATCAAACAACTTTATCTATTATCGATACTGATGTTATTTATAAAAAGATTAAAGAAAAATATAAAAATTCAAAGTTTAAAAATGATATATGTGATGCAACATTAGTAAGGCAAAAAGCAGTTTTAGATTTAAACCCATTAGAAATTGATTTACTTTATGTAGTTGGTGATGAAAGAAGCAACAACACTTTAAAATTAGTTGAATTAGCAGAAAATAAAGGAATAAAATCTATAAGAATAAATAGCAAGGAAGATATTAAATTGAGCGAAATAAAAGGTGTTGACACAGTTGCTGTAACAGCAGGTGCATCAACACCAAGTATAATTCAAAATGAAGTTATAAAATTTTTAGAAAGTATTGAAGATAATTAAATTCTTTTAAACTGATTTTTTATGTCATAAGTTAAAACTTTTAGGTCTTCAAAAGTTTTTAAAAGCTTATTTTGAATATCCTCAATAAAATAATTCTCCATATAATGACCTAATGTTAGCATACTAACGTTATTTTGATTTGCATAAAGTCATTCATGTCATTTAGCCTCACCAGTAACAAAAAATATATCTTTTAAATTAAGTTCCTCTAAGAGACTTCCACAAGCTCCTGTAGCAATATAGAATTTATTAAAATCTTTTTCTAAATCCATAGATTGTGTAACCAAAACATTAGCACTACCGAAAATAAAACTTAATTTCTCAATAATTTCCTTTGATTGAAGTTCTCTAATTAACTCAATTTCAAAATATTTAGTTGTTTCACCTATAATAGAATCTTTTTTTATATTAAATTGAGTTTCTAACAATGAAACTAAACCTTGATTTTCACTATTATCGTAATTAGTATGTATTGAAAATATTTGTATTTCTTCTTTAACTAATAAATCATACATTTCTTTTTTGTTTTTTAATTCTTCTTCTAAATCTTTGAAAATAAATGGGTGCCTACTAATAATTAAATTAGCATTATTTTTTAAAGCATATTGTATAACGTCCATTGTTACATCTAAACAGATAACAATACCACTAATTTCATCTTGACTTTTTTGACTATAAACCTCTTCAATTTGAAAACCTGCTTTATCTCACTCAGCTTCCAAATATTTAGGAAATAAATCATTTATATAATTTATAACCACATTAGTTTTTAGTTTTGTCATTATTCTTTATCCCCTTTTTTAGTATTGAACTAATTATTCTTTTTGTCTTAACAAAATCTTTAAAGTTTTTATCAGTTTTAGGTATTTTATTAATTATTTTCATAATATTTTGTTCTTCTAACATTAATTTTTGGATAAATATCTTATCATTAGTTTTTCTTAATATTGGTCCAAACAAAATATCTTTTTTATTTTTGACTTTAGTTCCTGCATATTTATTAACTTTTATAATTTCATAAAATATATCATTATCAATAACAAACATTTCTTTTTCAATAAAATATTTCTGTTTTTTTGTTCATTCTCTTAATTTAGTTAAGCTATTAGTAGAACAAAAAATAAAAGAGTCAATATTTTTGTTGTCAAATTTTAAAATATTCTGCATTGTATTACTGCCAACGCCCGAAATAATACAAACATCGATTGAAATATTCAAATTAGATGTTCATTTTATACCATCTTCTAATAATAACTCTATTTTATCTTCTACACCAAAAGATCTAATATTATCCTTAGCAACAGTCAACGGACCATTGGCAATATCAGTTGCAAATATTTTTTTTGCTTTTCTATCCTTGGCTAAATAAATTGGTAAATAAGCATGATCTGTTCCAATATCTGCTACAATATCATCATCATTAATTAATTTTGCTAATGCAAACAATCTAGGTGTTAAAAAACTCATAAATTATTCCTTATTCTATTATCCTTTAAAAAAATCTTTAAGAACTTTTGCTTTTTGATTAGAAGCTGTTGGTCTAAATTTTCTTATTGTTTTAGCTTCAATTTGTCTAATTCTTTCACGAGTTACTTTTAATTCTTTGCCAACTTCTTCTAAAGTTTTTGGTGAGTCATATTTTGATAAATGAAATTGTATTAAAGAGTTTCTAAATTTTTGAATTTTTTCTATTGGAGTATCATAATGAATATCCAAATTATTTATTTCATTTATTAATTCATCATATGTTTCATCTTCACATTCTTTTGCAAGTCTAATTAATGTTCTCAACTTAGTTGGTAAAATACCAAATCTCATTCTAACAACTTTTTCTTCTCTTGGAGCTAATATTTCTGCAAAAACATCATCCATAACTTCACGCAAGGCTTCTTTTTCTGCATATTCATCTGGGGATGAAATATCTTTATCTTCAACAAAATCCCCAAAATGAGTATCATCTTCATCACCAAATGGTTTCTCTAGACTAATTGGTTCAATAGATAGTTTTTTAATTTCAATAACTTTTTGAGAAGTTATGCCTTTACCAAATACTTTTGCAATTTCTTTTGGTGTTGGTTCTCTTCCTAATTCTTGAGTTAATTGTCTTTCAATTCTTGTTAATTTATTAATTGTTTCAACCATATGAACTGGAATACGTATAGTTCTGGCTTGATCTGCAATCGCTCTAGTTATTGCTTGTCTAATTCATCAAGTTGCATAAGTAGAAAATTTAAAACCTTTTTTATAATCAAATTTATCAACTGCTTTCATTAGGCCTATGTTTCCCTCTTCTATTAAGTCAGCAAAATCTAATCCTCTATTAAGGTGTTTTCTAGCAACTGAGATAACAAGTTTTAAATTTGATGTTATAAGCTTATCCCTTCCTTCTTTTACTTCATCAGGATCTTCTGATTCTAACATTTTTGCAAATTCCACCTCTTCATCTTTGCTTAATATTTTTGAAGAACCTATTTGGTTAAAATAAGATTTAATTATGTCTTGAATTTTTGTTTCGTTACTTATCCCACCAACTCTATATTTAACTGGACCATTATTTAAATTTGCTTGTTTTAAATTTTTTCTCTCTGTATCTCTAAATTTAAAACCATCTTCTAAATCATTTAAATTCTCAGAACTATTTACATCAATTGCATCTTCTAATTCATCTTCATCAACTATTTCATCAGTGAAGACAACTTCTTTTTCTGCTAATTCTTGAAATAATTGCGCAATTTCTTCTTCATCAATATCTTCAAAACTTTTGCTTAATATTTCTTGAATTTCTTCTTGTGCTATTTCATTATCATTTTTATCTAAATAATTATATAATGAGTCTTTGAATTCTTGGAAACTGCTGTATTTTTTATTATTTAATCCCATTTTATTTTCTCCTTTTTTGATAAATAATATTACGTCTTTCTCTTAAATTTTCTATTATATTTAAACAACTTTTTTGTAAATCTAAGTTTTTAGATGTTTCAAGTGTTTTTGAATATTCATCGATTTCTAGTTGAATTTTGTAAAGTTCAATAACATCAAAACAATCATTAATACCTTTTAAGGTTAATGAACTTTTCATTAAAGTAAAACATTGATTATGGATTTCATAGATTTTTTCTCAATACTTTTTACCTTTTGTTTTAATTTTTTTTGCTATTTCTTCTCAATCATTACCTAAGTAATTTTTATTTTTATAATTGTTTATAATATACTCAATAATAATTTTTGTTTCTGGTTCATGAAGCTTATTTATGTTATTTTCAATTTCATTAAGGTATTCATCACTACATAATAAATCTCAAATAATTTTATTTTCAGCATGATTTTTAGATATTTCTAAATATTTTAAATTATTCTCATAACCAGTAATTTTACTTATATCTTTATCGATTGTTAAGTCATTATTATTAAATGTTTCTTCTAAATTTATAAAATAATCAGCATTATTATCATCTATATTATTTGATATTGCAGTATTATATGAATTATTCTGAACTATATTATTATTATTATTTTTATTTTCAAATAATTCTTTAAACAATACATCCTTAGCGATTTTTGTTACATCAGAAAGTTTTAATAATGCATTTTCAATTATTAAAGAGTTATTTTCATATTTTAGAACTTCTAAAATTTTATTAACGTAATCTCTTAAACTAATTGAGTCTGATATATTTAAATCTTTTTTGTAAATATCAATAAAATAATCAATAGGATGTTTAGCATTTTTTATAATCTTATCAATATAATTAATTTTATTATCTCTTACTAATTCATCAGGATCTTTTAGAGATTCATTATTAACTATAGATAAATTTATTTTCTTAGAAAGTAATTTTTGTGATATTTTATATGCTGCATTAATACCTGCATTGTCATTATCTAAAAACAATTTAAAATTATTTGTAGTTGATGATATAAGTTTTATATGATAATCTGAAAGTGCTGTACCCATAATTGCAATACTATTATTAATGCCAATTCTTTCAAGACTTATAACATCCATAAAACCTTCCAAAATGATGACTTCATTTTTAACCTTAATACCTTTTTTAGCGTTATTAAAATTATAAGCTAAGTTAGATTTCTTAAAAACTTCATTTTCTTTACTATTTTTGTATTTTGGCTTATCAATATCATTTATTGATCTCCCTGAAAAACCAATAACATTGTCATTTTCATCAAATATAGGAAATACAATTCTATTTTCAAAAAATGAAATATTCTTAACACCTATTTGAAAAATTACATCAGATTTTTTAATTATTTGTTCATCAAATCCCTCATTTAATAAAAACTCATATATGTTTACTTCTTTTGGGCAAAAACCTATTTTAAATTTTGTAATTTCTGAGCTAGTTATTTTTCTTTTTTCTAGGTAACTTTGAGCTTCTTTTGCATAATTTGAAACTAATAAACCATTAAATAAATTTGCTAACTTTAAATTAATCTGGAATAGTTTTTCTTCTACACTATTAAATTTCTTCTTAGGTTCAAAATCTTTTAAACCATCGATTTTTATTTTATACTTTTTAGATAAAATTAATAATGCTTGAAAAAAACTTAAATTATTAAAATCTTGTATGAATGTTATAACATTACCACCAGAACCACAAACGAAACATTTAAATATATTTTTATCTGGAGAAACATTTAGTGATGGATCAGAATCATCATGAAATGGACAAACAGCAACATAATTTCTACCCCTTTTTTGTAAATCAATATAATCTGAAATATCATCAACTATATTAGATGCTTTTAAGACCATATCTATTTGTTCTTGTTTAATTGTCAAAATAATCCCCTTTAGTTATTTGTTAAATAATTTGATAAATCATTAATATTAACACGTTTTTGCTCCATTGAATCACGATCTCTAACTGTTACACAATTATCTTTTTCAGTTTCAAAATCAACTGTTAAACAATAAGGTGTACCTATTGCATCTTGACGTCTATATCTTTTACCTATATTACCTGACTCATCATAAGTTGCATCAAAATTTAATAATAATTTCTCATATAATTTTACTGATAATTCAGACTGTTGTTTTTGTAAAGGAAGGACTGCTATTTGATATGGTGCAAGTTTTTTAGGCAACTTTAGTATTATTCTTGATTCTCCATTGGGAAGTTTTTCCTCACAATAAGAGTCACATAATAATGCTAACAATAAACGCTCAACTCCAACACTAGGTTCGATTACATGTGGAATAAATTTAATACCGCTTTCTTGATCAAGATAAGACAAATCTTCACCACTAAACTTTTGGTGTTGAGATAAATCATAGTCAGACCTATGTGCTATTCCTCAAAGTTCACCTCTTCCAAATGGAAATTCATACTCTATATCAACTGTTTTATTTGAGTAATGTGATAGTTCTTCTTTATCATGTTCTCTTACAATAAAATTATCTTTTTTAATATTTAATTCGTTTAGAATAAAATCTTGAACTTTTTTTAATCAATAATCGAATCAATTATTGGTATCATTTGGAGAAAAAAAGAATTCTAGCTCCATTTGTTCAAACTCTCTTGTTCTAAAAATA